>CAZXKH010000208.1:0-4332 GCA_964641385.1 uncultured Clostridia bacterium
ATGTCTATAATATTAGGAACAACCAGCAGTATCAACAGGATATTAATCAGTTGCTGACTGAGGAGATAGAGAAGTTCAGTTATCATGCAGAGACTGAAATAAAATTAAACTTATCTGAAGACCCGGGAGATGAGCTGCTGGGGATAGAAGAAAAGATACAGCTTTTGCAAATTGTTCGAGAAGCCTTGACAAATGCGCTCAAATATGCTGAAGCAGAGAGGATCAATATTAATCTCAGTAATAGAAATGGAGTCTTTAAATTAATTATTCAAGATGATGGTCAGGGGTTGGTTGGTGTTAATAACACAAAGGGCTCAGGAATCTTTATTATGCAGGAAAGGGCTCGCTTAATTGGTGGTGATTTGAAGATAAACTCTACTGCAGGGCAGGGGACAGCCGTGATAGTAACCCTGTCGAAGGAGACTTAGGAGGAACAAGTGGTGAAAATTATGATTGCTGATGACCATCCACTTTTTATAGAGGGATTAACAAATCTCCTGCAGGCTCAGGATTTTATTGAGGTTGTTAATGCAGTCAATAATGGTCAGAGGGCAGTTGAAGAGGCCCTGAAAAATAAACCTGATGTTATCCTGATGGATATCGGGATGCCAGTCTTAAATGGTATCGAGGCCACCAGACAGATTAAGAAAGAATTGCCGGAGGTAAGAATAATTATTTTAACCAGCTTTGAAGAGGAAGATAACCTTTTTAAGGCTATTAAAGCCGGGGCTTCGGGGTATTTAATTAAAAGTCTCGATGGAGAGGAATTGATCAGGAGTTTATCCGATCTTCAGGAGGGAAAGAACCCCTTCTCTGCCGGGCTGGGAGATTGTATCTTAAATAAAGTCAAGCGAGATATGTCTGTTTATGAAGCTATGAGCAGCGGTTCCAGGGAGGAGCTAACTGAAAGACAGCTGGATGTAATTAAACTGCTGGTTAAGGGCCTGACCTATAATGAAATTGGGGAGGAACTCTTTGTTAGTGAGCGGACCATAAAATATCATATGGAGCAGATTAAGAAAAAACTGTCACTTAAGACACAGGCCCAGGTAATATCCTATGCTAAGAACTATCTGCTGAAAAGGAATGATCATTAAAAGATGGTGGTTAATATGGTTTTGAAAAAATAGCGAACATATTTGTTAATTAAGGGCCAGAAAATTTTCGGTTTATCGTGTTCATGCCTTGAGGCGTTATAGTAAGCTACCCCGCCCATTTCACGGGCGAGGTCTGTAGTGAATTATGCTGCCTGTAGTGAATTATGCTGCCTGTAAACCCTTAAGCTGACCAGTCTAAGCCTGAAAACTAGGGCTACGTTACCTGCGAATATATAGGTACTTCGGAGTGCGTTGAGCCAGCTTCGGACTCTACGGCTGACAGTTAAACAGGTGTAAAGGGTTAAGCCAGTACTGTCAGCATACAAAACCGCAGGCTAACATTGACGAGGCCGACATTACCCGCATAAAGGCGGAGTGGCTCGGGGGAAGCCAAGACGAAAGTCAAATTCCCCATTCCTCACCATTCGTAAAATAACACGAGTGATGTATCCTGGAGTATTATAATGATATCGGCTGTCTTTATACAGAGTTATCACTGATTTTAATCTCTTTGTACAGCATCTTTATTTTATTAGGATAGATTGCTAATAATTAGTGCAGGAGGAATACTGATTGAAGCTGAGATCAAGAGGTTATTCTATGCTGATAATGATTATAATAATTATTTGTTTATTCATTCATCCTGCACCCCTTGCTGTCGGTTCAGTTGAACATCCGGCTGATATCCAGAGGATTATCCAGCGGGGGAAGCTTGTAGTTGGGCTCTATTTTCAGGACATGCCTCCCTTCTTTATGGAGGATGAAAAGGGTGAACTATCGGGACTGGATATTGAGCTGGCCAGGGAGATAGCAGATACACTTGAAGTGGGACTAGAGTTTAACCGGGAGGCAGAGAGCTATCAGGAACTCTTTGAGAAGGTGGCCAGAGGAGAAGTAGATGTGGTTATTGCCAAGTTTAGTATGACCTTCAGCCGGGCCCTGAGTATCCTTTATACAAAACCATATGTCACTTTCAGATGGGCTTTGATGGTAAACTCTGAGTTTGCTACCAGGGAGGGCATTACAGACTACCCCATGACCTTTCTCAGGGATGTGGGAGGGATTAGAGTTGGTGTCAGGGCCAAAACATCATATGTGGAGTTTGCTGAAAGACTCTTCGAGAATGCCGAGATTGTCCAGTATGAAATCTGGGATGAAGTAGTGTCTGCTCTCAGGCAGGGGGAAGTGGTTGCAGCCCTTTATGATGAGAATGAGGTGATCAAGTCTCTGTACCAAAATCCTGATATTGCAATCTTCTCTTCTATCTATATTCTGGAGGACCAAAAAGATCATATAGCCATGGCTGTTCACCCTACCAGCACACAGCTATTATCCTGGTTAAATTTTTATCTGGAAAACTATGAGATTAGCTATTCAGTCAGTGATTTAGTTGCTAAATATCCAGAGCAATATAAGTAGGGATCTATTATTATCTTTGAGGATGTGAGAGGCTAAGTGCAGAATAAGCTCTCTTTTTTACTCAGTCCATGGAGTGTAATGCTGGGAATGTTAGCTGGCGTAATAATTGGTCTTTATTACAGTCAGCTGGTTGTTTATCTGGAGCCGGTGGGGGAAGTATATTTAACAGTATTGATGATGTGTGTAATACCTATCCTGGCTTCAGCTATCATCACCAGTATCGGTAAACTGGTTAGGTCTGAGGGGGCAGGTAAGTACATAAAAAAAATTATCTCTGTCTTCATAGTATTTTTAGTCGGGGTTTCAATTATCAGTGTTTTAACAGGGGTTATATCTCAGTTTGCAATTGAAATTGATCTGGAGACACAGCGGGCAATTGGTGAAGCTGCTATTGGTAGTGGCTCCGAAAATGATGCTGCAGTTCCGGGCATAGCAATAAAAGAGATTCATTCTTATCATCCACAAGCAAAGGGGGAAGGAGAGTATGGACTGGTCTCCTTTCTGGTAAACATTATCCCTGAGAACATCTTTTCTGCCCTGGTAAATGATGATAATTTACAGGTCATATTTTTTTTCACCCTCTTTGGAATTATGCTCAAGTATATCTCTGAAAAGGCCAGTAAGACTATTATCACCCTATTTGATGGAGTATTTATGGCCTTTCAGAAGCTGATTAAAATAACCATGTATTTTTTGCCCTTTGGTCTGGCGGCACTGATTGCCACTCAATTATCACAGGTAGGCTTTGCAGTCCTATTATCTCTGCTCCAGTTCATTATTCTTTTATATGTGGTTGTTTTTCTGATCTTTTTTTTCACAACCCTGGTTATCTGGAAGTACAGCAGTAAACCATATCTTGAACAGTTTCGGGCCCTGGGAGAGACCCTTATGATCTGTTTTGGTACCAGAAACAGTTTTGCGGCCCTTCCTTCTTCAATCACAGCTTTAAGCGATAAGTTGGAGTTTGATCAGGATAAAGTTAATCTATCGGTGCCATTGGGAGTTTCAATCTGTCGCTTCGGGAATGTAATGGTTTTTTCTTTAGGAGCCACTTTTGCCGCTCAGCTGTACGGACACCCCCTAGGAATTGAAGCTCTGATAATCATTGTAATCACTTCAGTCCTAGCTGGAATGGCTACTTCTGGAGCACCGGGTATCATAGCCAGGACAATGATATCTCTGGTCCTTACCCCCCTGGGGATACCAGCAGGAGCAATAATTGCAATGCTCCTGGCAGTTGACCCGGTCATTGATCAATGTTTATCCAAACCTGGCAGCAGCGGCAGTCATTGCCGGTGAAAGGGAGGAAGATGTGTCTTTAGAAAGGACAGGTTCTATGGCCTGCACCCGGGTATGAATAAGGTGATAAGCTGGAAGAAATTGCAGTTGATTATTACTTGGCTGGCCGCAGTATCAGTTGATGAGAGCGGTTATGTCTACAGTAGAAGCCTGGATGATACCGTCATAAAAATACATTCAGAAAGAGAAGAACAATGGACCTTTGAGGGACATACAAGGGGTCTTCGTGCTTTAGCTGTAGATAGTGGTGATTATGTATATAGTGGAAGTGTAGGATTTTTTAATAATGATAACACTGTCAGGAAAATTAGCCCACAAGGAGAAAAAGAATGGGTTTATGCTGTTGCAGTAGATAGTTGTGGTTATGTTTACAGTGGAAGTTCAGATAATACCCTCAGGAAGATAAGCCCTAATGGAAGTGAGTTATGGAGATTTGAGGGAGATAGTTCTTCTCTTTGGGATGTAGCAGCAGATAGTGATGGCTATGTCTACAGTGGAAGTGTAGATTAAATTGTCA
>CAZXKH010000209.1:0-4312 GCA_964641385.1 uncultured Clostridia bacterium
TAGAAGAGGAGTATCACCATTGACCACCATAATAGAACCCTCAAAATCCTTCAGAGCCTTCTGGCAGCAGCGGAGTGCATCACCTGTTCCCAGCTGCTCTTCCTGATAAATAAACTCTATTTCCTGATGGGCAAAGGCTTCTTTAATGGCCTGGGCCTGATACCCAATTACCGAAAGTATCCTATCCGGCTTAAGGGGCCGAAGGCTGTCGAATACATGTTCAAGCATGGGCCGACCTGCCAGGGGATGCAAAACTTTGGCCAGTCTTGACTTCATCCTGGTTCCCTTACCTGCTGCCAATACAATTACTGCCAATTTGTCATCCAAGGTTATCCCACCTTTTGAGTTTTGAAACACAAAAAAAAGGAGCAGTTGCTCCTGAAAAATTGGCTGGGATGGCAGGATTCGAACCTGCGATACACGGTCCAAAGCCGCGTGCCTTACCGCTTGGCTACATCCCAACCGAAGATCTCTACATCATTAGATATAATTGAATTTGATCACCATGGTCTTAAGCATTATTTTGCTCCAATTTGGCACTTATTACTCAAAAAGTCTTAAATCTATTATATTCAAAGGTCAGGCCTTTGTCAAGCAGTAAATGCCAGCTCGTTACTTAACCTGTATAACCACATATTCCTGCCCGGGGCGAATTACAGAGAGGCAACATGCCATCCTCTCCACAGGCATGCTCCTCAATACAGCTGTCACAAAATACGTCCATCCCACAAAAAACACAAATACTTGTGGCCAGCTCTTCCTCACATGCCTCACAGAGATAGGGAGGCGGATCATTGCGAGCCATTAGGTAAATATCATCCTTCAATGGCATTGGACGCTTCGATAGAACACGCAGTAAGAGATGAGTGGTAGAACCAAAATCATATTCGTGTGAAAACTCCAATCCCTGCCTGAGAACCCTGTCCAGAGGCACACACATATTCATCCATTTATCATCAATTTTCTCATCCCAGGAAGAATAATACTGGTTGTCAATGGTAAAGGCACTTAAGTGACCACAGCATTCAAGCCAGATATCACGAAGGTACTGATCAAGGGCCTTAAGATCAGCCCTGGCCTGCACTAGAAGGTGGAGCCAGTAATTTGAGCTGTATTCACACTCCACCACCAGGTGATAAACATCGGTTACCTCTTCGGTAGTCTCCATTTCTGGCAGGCCATTCTTTTCCAGACAGGAACTAAGGTGTCTTCCCATTCCTCTCCGGGAATAGCTCTTTCCACAGAGATTACAGCTACCTACACTTTTATCTTTACTCATCTTGATCCCTGCCTTAATTAATATTATATTAATTTCTCCAGCAGGCGCCATAGCTCATCTCCCGGCACCTCAGTCACTTCCCTGCTGCCACCACCGACTTCTTTGATAATCCTTTTCTCCTCTGTTAACCTGCCAATTACCCGGGCCTCAACACCCTCTTCCATCAGCCTGGCACAAAGTTCCTTCCCCCTGGGAGTGGTAATTAGCATTGAACCAGAGGAGATCATAGTCAGGGGATCAAAGTCAAGTACCCGGGCTAAAGCCCTGGTTTCCTGGCGAAGAGGAACCTGCCCCTCCCAGATTTCAAAACCTGTACCCGAAGCAGAAGTAAGTTCAAAGAGACAACCACAGACACCACCTTCGGTGGCATCATGCATGGCAGTAACACCAAAATCAGCTGCAATCAAACCCTCCCGAACCACACTGATCTCGGAAGAAAAGGACTGTGCACGCCTGAGTAATTCTTCATCTAGTCCCTGACTGAGCAACAGCTGATAGTAATCTGCTGCCAGAATTGAAGTGCCCTCTAAGGCTGCACTCTTGGTGATTACTACCTGATCCCCCACCCTTCCACCAGCAGAGGTCACATATTTATCCCTGGAAGCCCTACCAATAGCAGTTACAGATACCAGTGGTTTATTGACCACATCCGTAACCTCTGTATGACCTCCGATAACCTCAACCTCAAGACTCCTGGCTGTGGCAGCAATATCCTCCATCAGGGCCTTTATTCTGGCAGGTTCTGTATCACGTGGAAAGAGCAGAGAGGCCTGAATACCCACAGGTTGGGCTCCATTGGCAGCTATATCATTACAGGAAATATGTACAGCCAGCACTCCCATATCCGACAGAGCACCGGTAATGGGATCAGTGGAAACCACACAGACCTCATCACCAAAGTCAATAACAGCAGAATCTTCACCGATCATTGGCCTGACCAGGATATCCTTTCTTACCACCGGCAGCTGCTGTAAAATCAGCTGCTGCAGATCAGATGTTGATAGCTTTCCAGGTTCCAGCTTATTCATCTTGAACTCCCTCTTTTTTAGTATCATACTGACCCTTCAGCCTGGAGTTAACGCTAATTCTAAGTCTTCCCTCCTCCTCTTTAATCTCTTCCAGAATAAGCAGGGAAAGATAATCACTGACCAGTTTCTTCTTGGGCTTAGAAGTGGAAATTAAAACCCCCAGACCCAGTACCTCAGCCTCAAACTCCTCCATTAAATCCAGAATCCCCCTTGCCGTTCCTCCGGCTTTCATAAAATCATCGATGATCAATACCCCTGAACCCGGAGCCAGGGCCCTTCGAGCCAGTGACATGGTTTGAATCCTTCTGGAGCTGCCGGAGACATAATTAATACTGACCACCGAACCCTCCGTCACTCGCTTGCTGCGCCTGATAGTCACCAGAGGACAGTTACATATCCTGGCAGTCATCAGGGCCAGGGGGATACCCTTGGTCTCCATGGTGATGATATAATCGGGCCTAACCCCTGAAAAAGAGCTGAAAAAGACCCGCCCCAGCTGATAGCAGAGATGGGGATCAAAGATAATATCAGTCATATAGATAAACCCTCCAGGAAGGATACGCTGGGGATCAGAGAGGGTATTAGAAATATTCTCCAGCAGGCCGGCATAATCCTCAGCAGCTATCAAAGGCCGAAAGCGAACCCCTCCGTTGGGACCGGAGATGGTCTCCACCAGACCCAGTCTCTCCTCTTCAAAGATCTTTTTTATCAAATTTAAATCCTCACTGATAGTAGATTTAGAAACCTGAAAACGACTGCAGAAGGACTGCAGCGAAAAGAGCTGGTAGGGTCTTCCCAGCAGGCTTTCAGTTATAATTATTACCCTCTCCATCCTCCGCTTCCTGGTCACCCTTCTTCACCTTCCCCCACTTCTCGGCTCTAATTATTGTTCTTATTTAAAATCCCCTCCACAACCTCCAGATCCTCGGGTTTATCAACATCAAAACCAATAACACTGTTGGGCACTATAATAGCCTTTCCTCTAATACCCAGCGCTTTATACAGTTTTTTCTCTATATCGGAAAGGGTAAGTAAACCGAAAAAAAAGCGGATAAGAAAGAAAAACCCCAGTATACTGCTCATTTGAAGTGGTTTCTTTCGACAGCTGATGACCTTGTCCGTTGTCTGATAATGATCGCGAATAATCAGGGGATCGAAGAGAAAGATATTTCCCCCGGTAAAGCTTCCCTCCCTGACCCGGATATAGGTCCTTTTCTTGCCCGGAAATTGTCGTTCATTCTCCTCACGGGCGATAATGGGATAGACAATATCTGCCTCCCTATCCCTGGCCATAGTCAGGAATTCACTAATAGCTGTGGGAGTAATCAAAGGAATATCGGAGGTAATAATCAAAACCTTATCCTCTGTTTTCAGAGCTTCTATACCGCGCTTAATATTCTCTACGATAGAGCTGCCGCCCTCCAAGACCCGGTTAACCTTCTTCCTTACTTCGGGCACCAGCTCCTCACCGGGGCCAACCACCAGTATTCTTTTGATCCTGGAACAGGCAGCAAGAGCCTCAATAACATAATCAATCATGGGACGGCCCAGGACCCTGATCAGGGCCTCATAGGAAGCAGAACTAGCTTCCTTCAGAGCTCCATTATTCTTTGCTCCCGCCAGAATTACTGCATCATACTCTTCTCTCTTCATTATTCATCCCTCTTCATGGAGAAACCCTCTTCTACCGTTCGGACCAGCCTTACCCCTGTATCTGATCCCAGCAGAGAAGTAAGTTTCTGCTGTCTTCTTGCTAAGGCTTTATCAGAGAACATTGGCACATAAAAGGTGGGACCACTGCCAGAAAGTACCGCCTGTAAACCAAGGCTCTCTATTTTTTCCTTTACTTCTGAGAGCAGTGGTTCTTCTCGAAGGGCTGCCGGCTCCAGCACATTGGCCAGCCGTGAAAGAAGGCTCGCCCGGTCTTTGTTTTGAATAGCTCTCATTGCTCCCCCTGTATCCACAGCAGCTCTATCCTTCTTCAGCTCAAAGGAGCCATACACAT
>CAZXKH010000210.1:0-4312 GCA_964641385.1 uncultured Clostridia bacterium
AGGAGCTGGGAGTGAAGGCCGAGATTTCCGGTCGTTCCAAACACCTCTACAGTATTTATAACAAGATGGTTGAGCAGGACAAAGATATCTCAGAGATCTACGATCTGATTGGGGTCAGAGTAATTGTTAATACCATCCATGAATGTTATGAGGTGCTGGGAGCACTGCATGAGATCTGGAAGCCCATTCCTGGGCGGATTAAGGATTATGTGGCCATGCCAAAATCAAATATGTACCAGTCTCTTCATACTACTGTTATCGGTCCCTCCGGTTTTCCACTGGAGACTCAGATCCGTACCTGGGATATGCACCGTACAGCTGAATACGGGATTGCCGCTCACTGGCGTTACAAAGAGGGTAAAAGGGTTAATGGTAACTTTGAGCAGAAGCTGTCCTGGCTGCGTCAGCTCCTTGACTGGCAGCAAGATCTGCAGGATGCACAGGAATTTATGGAGAATTTAAAGGTTGACCTCTTTGAGGATGAGGTCTTTGTCTTTACCCCCAAGGGGGATGTCATCTCTTTGCCCTCAGGGGCAACACCGGTGGACTTTGCCTTCAATATTCATACCGAGGTTGGGTACTCCTGTGTGGGAGCCAAGGTCGATGGCAAGATTGTACCACTGGAATACAAGCTACAGAATGGAAATATTGTGGAGATTTTAACCTCCAAGAATGATTGTGAGCCCAGCCGGGACTGGTTAAAATATGTACAGACCTCCCGTGCCCGCAGTAAGATTAAGCGTTTCTTTAAGCAACAGCGCCGGGATGAGGCTGTCATGAAGGGTAAAGAGAGCCTGGAAAAGGAGCTGAGGCGTCACCGTTTAGAACTGAGAGAGAGAGAGAAGGAGGAAGAACTGGAGAAAATCGCTGCCCGACTGGGCCGTTCATCGGTCTCCGATTTATATATGGCCATTGGTTATAACCGGGTTAGCACCTCCCAGGTGATCCACAAGCTGAGTAAACGCAGAAAGAAGAGTTCAAAGGAGCTGTTACAGGAGCTGAAGGCGAAGGCCTCCACTGACAATAAAACTGATCGCAGAAAGAGAACCAGCGGGATCAGGGTCAGGGGTATGGATGGTCTTCTGGTTCGTCTTTCCCGCTGTTGTAACCCGGTTCCTGGTGATGATATTATCGGATATATCACCAGGGGGCGTGGTGTTTCGGTGCACAGAAGAAACTGCCCCAATGTGGAAAACCTGATCAAGGATCAAAAGCGCAATATAGATGTGGAATGGAATGTGTCACAGGAGAGAGCCTTTGAGGTGGAGCTGGAGATAGAGGCACTGGATAAGAGGGCTCTACTCAATGAAATGACTACAGTTATCTCTGAGGCCAAGCTCAATATCACTGCCTTCAATGCCCGCACCAGTGTGGAGGACCATTCGGCCCGGATCAATGTATCCCTGGAGATCAGCAGCTTAGAACAGATGAAGGATATAATTGACAGCTTAAATAATATCAATGGTATCATTTGTGTGGAAAGTGCCAGTTCGAATTAAGGGAGGATGTGGAAGGTCATGCGAGTGGTTATTCAGAGGGTCTCAGAGGCTTCTGTTACTGTAGATAAGGAGGAGAAGGCAAGTATTGACAGGGGGTTGCTGGTTCTTTTGGGAGTTAGAGCCGGTGATCAGGAACAGGATGCCAGCTTTTTGGCAGAGAAGACAGTCAATTTAAGAATATTTGAAGATGACCAGGGGAGGATGAATTATTCTGCCCTTGATCAGGGTTTCTCCCTCCTGGTGGTGCCTCAGTTTACACTTTATGCTGACTGTAGCCAGGGGAGACGGCCCGGTTTTGGTGAGGCGGCTCCTGCCTCCCAGGCCGAACAGCTCTATCAATTCTATTTATCAGAGCTAAAGAGTTATGGGCTTGAGGTTGAAGAGGGTATCTTTGGGGCCCATATGGAGGTAGAACTTGTTAACTGGGGACCGGTAACGATAATAATCAACAGTGAACAATAAGCTTAGGAGGTAGCTAGTGGCGTGGAGATAAAAAGGTTTCCCGAGAGTGGATTTGGCTGCAATTCCTATCTGTTATGTGAAGAGGAAGGAGATAAATGCCTGCTAATCGATCCCGGTAACAGTGGGGAGGAGATTCTTTCCTACCTTAAAAGAAAGCAGCTTGAGCTGGAGTATATCATCGACACCCATGGACATGTTGATCATATCCTTCATAATGGACAGATTAAAGAGGCTACCGGTGCTCTGCTCTTAATTCATGAGCAGGATGCACCCATGCTAATAGACAGCAGCAAGAACCTGTCTATGTACATGGCCGCCATGGGAGGTAAGGTTGAGGGACCACCTGCAGATCAACTCCTTCAGGAAGGTGAGCTGCTGCAGCTGGGTCAGCTGAGCCTGAAGGTTATTCACACCCCGGGCCATACTCCCGGTGGGATTTCCATCCTGGTGGAGGACAGTCATCTTTTCTCTGGTGATACGGTCTTTGCTCAGGGAGTGGGGAGAACAGATTTTCCTGGTGGTTCAATGACTAAACTAATGGATTCCATCCGGGAGCGCCTGCTGGTTCTACCTGAGGAGATTACAGTCTATCCCGGGCATGGCCCTCAGGCCACAATTGGAGAGATCAGGCAGGGCAACCCCATGGTATGAGAAATAATGGATAAAAATGTCTTTGGGTTTTAATGTGGCGGTCTTTTGGTAACCGCCTCTCTTAATAACCTCATTTTACCCGGGAGATAGAGTTGACAAAGGTAGGACTATGGGTTAAAATAGGGGCGAAGAGTTACAGAGCAGAGGGCCTTTTTCCTGCCAACAGGGAAGGCCTTTCCTTTGAAGGGGGAATTATCAGTATGTTTTTTGATAAGTTAAGGGAACATACCAAGATTGTGATCTTTATTGTTGTGATTGCTTTTGGTATTGGAGGAGCTTTTATGGGGCTGGGAGGCCTATTTTTTGGTGGTACTCCACAGCATCAGGGTGCAGCTCCCCAGACCCAAAATGTTCCGGTGGCCGAGGTTGAGGGAGAGACCATTAGCTATCAGGAGCTCTATTATTTTTTTCAGATGTACCAGGAACAGTATCCTCAGCAGCTGCGAGGCATGCAGCAGCTGCCCTTTATGAGCCAGCTATTGAATTCTCTAATCAATGAAAGGCTGGTTGCTAAAGAGGCCTCTAACCGTGGTATTGAGGTTGAAGTTTCGGAGGAGAGAATCGATGAGCAGCTGGGGATGATGATGGAAGCCTATGCTTCCTCAGAGGAGGAGTTTATGGAACTGCTGGCTGCCAGCAATTATACCATGGAGGATCTGAGGGCAGATCTCAGGTCTGACCTTAAGCGTGAGGAAACCTCCTCTGTACTTCGAGAACAGGTAGTGGGTGAGGTAGAGGTTAATGAGGCTGACCTGAGTGAAAAGAGAGCTGAGATTAGAGCCAGCCATATACTCATCAGCCCTGAAAGAGAAGGAGCAGAGGATCTGGTGGAAGAGTTAGAGGACAGGCTTCAGGCCGGGGAAGATTTTTCTCAACTGGCAGAGGAATATTCAGACTGTCCCTCGGCTGATGATGGTGGCGACCTGGGCTTCTTTACCCGCGGTCAGATGGTGGCCCCCTTTGAAGAGGCTGCCTTTTCCCTGGAAGAGGGTGAAATCAGTGAGCCAGTTGAGACTGAGTTTGGCTTACATTTAATCAGGCTTGAAGAGCGAAAGGCTATGGAGGAGATGGAACCCGAAGAAAGGGAAGAGGAGCTGGCCCGGCTTGCCAGTGAAAAAGAAGAAGAGGTTTACCAGCAGTGGCTGGCTGAAAGAAGGAAAGAGGCCGAGATAGATATTAAGGATCCGGCCATTAGGGCCCACCGCTATCGTGAAGAGGGTGACCTGGAGCTGGCCAGAGAGACTATGTTACAGGCCCTTCAGTCTGATCCTGATCATGCCTATTACCATGCTCATCTGGGAGAAATGGAACTGGATCTTAATAATAATGCTGCGGCCATAGAATACTATCAGGAGGCAGCAGAACTGGCCCCCTATGACCTTGAACTTCTTATAAATCTGGCTGATCTCTACCGGGAAGAGGGGGAAAAGGATAAGGCCCTTGAAACCTATAATGAAGTCCAGGAATGGGCAGGAGATGATCTGATGCTCCATTATCAGTTATTAACTGCCTACCAGGCACTGGAAGCGGAAGATAGAATTGAAGAGCAGCAAAAAAAGGTAGAGGAACTGCAGGAGCAGCAGCTACAGCATCTGATGGAACAGCAGGAGCTGCCTGAGGATGAAGAAGCAGTTATTGATTAGGAGGTTTAAAATTGGAAATACAGCGTCTCAGGGGCACCGATGATCTCTTTCCTGAGG
>CAZXKH010000211.1:0-4276 GCA_964641385.1 uncultured Clostridia bacterium
CTAACGACCCCTTCCAAAAGACAATTGCTATACCGGTATCTATGTTCATCTACTAATATTTGCATAACTGCATCAATGGGTGTTATTTTGTGCTGTGTTCTAAAGTGGCAATCTTAATAAAATAATAAGGGAGGGACTGTGCAGGAAAAGTGTTTAGAGGGGAGGCAGGAAGAGGATATATGCCTTATTTCCTCTCCATTACAGAAGGTAAGAATTCCTGCGGAATATGATGATGAAGACTGAATCCCTAAAGGTGGTGGTAGTTTGATTCCTGACCAGGCAGAAGTGGTTATTATTGGTGGTGGAGTGGTGGGTTGTTCTATTGCTTATAACCTATCTCAGCTGGGAATGGATGATGTTGTTGTGCTGGAGAAGGAGTTTCTGGCCAGTGGCTCTACCGGGCGCTGTGGAGCCGGAATTAGACAGCAGTGGGGAACTGAAATGAACTGTTTGCTGGCCCGGGACAGTATGCGTATCTTTGAATCTATGGCAGAAGACCTTTCCTATGAACCCGGAATTGGCCTTAAACAGAGTGGTTATCTCATTCTGGCTCACAGCCAAAGGGAGGTAGAACAATTCGAAAAGAATGTCAGCCTGCAGAATAGCCTGGATATTGAGTCCAGTTTACTAACCCCCGAAGAGGCCAGAGAGATTGTACCTCATCTAAATATTGAGGATCTGGAGGCTGCCACTTTTTGCCCCTCTGATGGCCATGCCGACCCCTTTCATGTAACCGAGGCCTATGCAAGAGCAGCAGCAAGGCAGGGGGTAAAGATCCTGACCTTTACACCTGCCCGGAGAATAGAAAAAAAGGGAGCTCACTATCTGGTTGAGACCCCCCGTGGTACCATTGAGGCACCGGTACTTGTTAATGCTGCCGGTGGTTATTCACAGCAGGTGGCGGAAATGATTGGCATAGAGCTGCCGGTCTTTTCAGAGCGACATGAGATACTGGTTACCGAGAAGGCTCCTCCACTGCAGGACCCAATGGTTATTTCCTTTCGCGAACATATTTACTGTCAGCAGGCTCCACATGGCAGCTTTATTATGGGGCTGGGTCCGGAAGATGAGGACCCCAGTTATAATCATGCTTCCAGCTGGCAGTTTTTAAAGGAGATGAGTGACAGTATTGCCAGATTACTTCCTCCTCTAAAAGAGCTAAGAGTTATCAGACAGTGGGCAGGACTTTATAATATTACTCCCGATGCCCAGCCTATCCTGGGAGGAGTAGATGGATATCCTGGATACTGTCAGGCTCTGGGTTTCAGTGGCCATGGATTTATGATCTCACCCATGGTGGGCAGGGCTATAGCGCAGCAGATTACAGGTCAGAGGCCGGAGATAGACCTGGAACGGCTAAACCTGGATCGCTTCCAGAGTGGAGATCTGATCCTGGAACCATCGGTAGTATAAGTACTAAAATATAAATTCAAATGGAGGGAAGAAGCATGAAGGTTGTAGAAACAAATCCCGATCTCTGTGCCGGGTGCCTGCTATGTGAAGACACCTGTTCAGAGATGCTCTTTCGGGTAGAGGATGGAAGTAAATCAGCTATCCGGATCACTGAGACTGATGATGGTTACGATATTAATGTCTGTAACCAGTGTGGTGAGTGTATTGAAGTCTGCCCTGTAGAGGCTATACAGAGGAAGAAGAACACAATTATCGTTAATAAGACCAAATGTATCGGTTGTTTTTCCTGTGTGGGTTTCTGTCCTCAGGGGGCCATGCGCCAGCATGAGGAAATGGTGGAGCCCTTTAAGTGTATCTCCTGTGGCAGCTGTACAGAGGAGTGTCCCACTGAGGCAATAGTACTGGTAGAGAAGGAGCAGTAAAGGAATAATTATAATACAAAGGGAGGCTGGATATAGATGAGTCACTGTCACAACAGTTCTGTGGAAGAGCTGAGAGATAGCCATCGTCTGGTGGCCGAGTTCGATTATACCCCCCGTGAACCTGATCGGGGTTATACAAATGAAGTGCTTTGTGTTGATCTTTCCAGAGGTGAGGTTGAGTTTAAGGCTGTTCCCGATGATGTTAGGGAGACCTTTACCGGGGGCAGGGGTTACGGTCTTTACTACTTATGGCAATCAGTTAACAGTGAAACAGAGTGGAATGATCCTGAAAACGAGATTGTTATCTCCTCAGGCCCCATTGGTGGTATTACACAGTATCCTGGTGCAGGTAAGTCCTATGTGGTTACCATTTCTCCCCTGACCGGAGTTCCCATTGACAGTAATGTTGGTGGTTATTTTGGCCCCTATCTAAAGTTTTCCGGTTTTGATGCCCTGGAGCTTAAGGGAAAGGCAGAAGAGGACACTATAGTATTAATTGACTGGGATAACAAGAAAATCAGGCTGGAGGAGGCTCCTAAAGAGACCCTGGCCAATCACATCCTCTCTCAGCAGCTGACTGAGATGTATGCAGATTCAGAGGAGGATCGCCGACATGTTTCAGTGGTTACCTCCGGTGAGGGAGCAGAGAATACACGCCTTGGTCTCTTGAACTTCTCTTACTACGATGTTCGTCGGCAGCATGTTAAGCTGAAGCAGGCCGGCAGGGGTGGAATAGGTACTGTCTTCCGTGATAAGAAGATCAAGGCCCTGGTGGTTAAGTATTCTGGTCTCAAGGGGGATTCCAACAACCCGGCTGATTTTGGTAAAATCGCCAAAACAGGTATCAAACTCCACCGAGAAATAAGTGAGTTTGATGCTGAACAGAATAATATGCGTGCCACTGGAACCTCCTATCTAACAGGAATCATGAATGACTATGATCTTCTCCCCACCAATAACTTCAAGTATGGAAGCCATCCCGATGGAGATCAGATAACCGCTGATGTCTGGGCCAATTACCTGACTACGGACAGTGAAGCTGATGGCTGCTGGTACGGCTGTACTCTGGCCTGTGCCCGGGCAGTCGATGGCTTCAAACTTAAAACCGGTCACTTCAAGGGCCAGGAGGTAATAATTGATGGTCCTGAATATGAGACTATTGCCGGGGTTGGCTCCAACTGTGGGATCTTTGATCCCGAGGCCATCCTTGAGGTCAACTTCTACTGTGATACCTACGGTATAGATACTATCTCCTTTGGTACCCTCTGTGCCTTTGTTATGGAGTGCTTTGAGGCCGGAGTTATCGACGAGGAAATAACCGGTGGACTTAAGCTGAACTTTGGTAACCATGAGGCCCAGCTGGAGCTCTTGCACCAGATGGGTAAAGGAGAGGGCTTTGGAAAGATTGCCGGGCAGGGTATAAGGCGTATGAAGAAGATCTTTGCTGAGGAATATGGTGCTCCTGAGGACTTTCTCCAGGATATTGGTATGGAAGCCAAGGGCCTGGAGTATTCAGAGTATGTCTCCAAGGAATCCCTTGCTCAGCAGGGAGGTTACGGTATCGCCAATAAGGGTCCCCAGCATGATGAAGCCTGGCTGATCTTTATGGATATGGTTAACAACCAGCTGCCAACCTTTGAGGATAAGGCTGAAGCACTGCATTATTTCCCCATGTTCCGTACCTGGTTTAGCCTGGTGGGTCTCTGTAAACTGCCCTGGAATGACATTGTCCCTGAGGGCAATGAAGAGACTGAGGAACCCAACAAAATTCCTGAACACCTCCAGAACTATACCGATCTTTTTACTGCCGTCACCGGTAAGGAGGCTACAGAACAGGATCTAGTAGCACAGTCGGAAAGGGTCTATAACTTCCAGCGTGTTTTCAACCTTAGACTGGGATATGGAACTAGAAGCCATGATGATATTCCATACCGTTCCGTGGGACCGGTAACGGTAGAGGAATATGAATCACGCCAGGAGCGCTACGATAAGCAGCTGCAAGAAAAAGTGGGTTTCGATCCCGAGGGTAAGAGTACAGAAGAAAAGCTGCAGGCCCTGAGAGATTACAGGGAAGATCGGTATGACCGCTTGAGAGATGCAGTTTACAAGCGTCGGGGATGGACTGCAGAGGGAATTCCCACACTTGGAACCCTCTCCAAACTGGGGATAGATTATCCCTCAGTGGTGGAAGTAGTAAAAAACCATCTGGAATAGGGGTATTGCTATGATTGAAGTCAATGGCAATCAGATACCCTGGGAGGAAGGAATGACCATCCGGCGAGTGCTGGAGAAGTGTGATTATACCTATCCCATGATTGCTGTCAGGGTCAATGGTGAACCTGTTAAAAAGGATGAATATGATACCTATCAAGTGGAAGATGGTGACGAGGTTCAGGTCATTCACATTATGGGTGGAGGCTAAAAGAGTGGGTGCCGGTATA
>CAZXKH010000212.1:0-4262 GCA_964641385.1 uncultured Clostridia bacterium
GATAACGATATCCATTATCCTGAGACTGGAAACGGCAGACATAATCCAGGACAATCCTCTCCTGCTGCAGCTCATCCAGCATCCTCAGGCTACTCTCAAGATCATCAGGATGAATTAACTCCTGGTAGTTTCTCTTTTCCAGCTGCTGAGCCGAATAGCCCAGAAGACTCTCCCAGGCCTGATTAACCTTGATAAAAGTACCCTGCTGATGGGCTATACACAAAAGACCTGGTGTTACATTAAAGAAATTCTCCAGCTCCAGAATCACTTCCTGTAGCTGCTGTTCAGTCTGTTTCTGCCTGGTGATATCCACAGCATAATGGAGAAAGAGATCATCAGCGATTCTCTCCCAGTAGACTTCCCATTCCCTGTTAAACAAGGTTAGTTCTCGTTGTTGACTGGCTTCCTCGAAGAGACACTGATCACCACGGCAGAAATGACACTGTAGGCCAAGTTCAGCCGGTATCAGCTCTGGAGGGGTGTGATCCTCCACCAGCCTCTGATGCTCAGGGTCTAAATACTGACCCCTGGTAAAGGATCGCCAGCAGTGTTCTCCTACCCTGGCCCCCATATCCAGTGCTTTCTGATTGGCGGCCAGGACAATCCGGCCCCTACCTTTGATCAGCATCACTGGATGTGGTAGTGAGGAGAGCAGCAGATGATTGAGTTTATCTTTTTCCTTTATTTCCCTTTGCAGCTGATGTTCTTCTGTAAGATCGGTAAAGACAATAACCACACCAACCAGCTCTTCCCCTCCATCAAGGATGGGAGCTGCACGGTAGTTAATATGACACCTGGTTCCATCAGCTGCTATCAGGACCTGAACTTGATCGGATTTTTCTTTTTCTCCTGTCAAGAGCACCTGCTCTACCGGTTTTTCTTCAGAGGCAAGAATAAAGACATCACTGAAGAAACTATCTACTGCCTCCTCTTTCCCCCAGCCAGTAAGGGCCTCTGCAGCCGGGTTGATGCGTGTTATACGACCCTCAGTATCAGCGGCGATTACACCGTCACCGATGGCATTGAGAGTAACCAGAAGGTTCCTTTCGCTCTTTTCTATTCTCTCTCTTGCCCTTCTGGACCCGGTAATATCCTGTACCAGGCCCATGGAACGCATTATCTTACCATCTTCATCACGGAGGTGTTCACACTGATGGTAAAGATAGCGCAGCTTACCATTATCTGGGCGCAGAATTCTGTAGCGGCACTGATAATAAGTTTCCTTCGCTGTAGAAGATTGATAGGCCGCTGTCACAGCCTCACGGTCATCAGGATGGACAACCGCCAGAAACTCTTCATAGGTTCCCTTAAACTCCCCGGGACTGATCCCAAATATACGGTAGGTTTCAGCAGACCAGTTCAGACTATTTGTTTTCAGATCATGTTCCCAGCTGCCAACACCACCAATTGATTGTGTATTTTTCAAAAGTCGATCCCTATAAACCTCTGCGGTGATATTATGAAAAACAGTGACAAAATAACCCTCTTCCTCACTGTAGGCATTTATTTGATAGTACTGAGCAAGGGGTTCTGAATACTCTTCGAAACTGATACTCTCACCGGTAAGAGCCACCTGACCATAGGTTGCAATCCAGTCAAAATCCGAATTCTCAATCCCGGGAAGAACCCGGGTCACCCTTCTGCCAATAATCTCATCCCCGGCCAGTCCGGTCATCTCTTCAAAGGCCTGGTTAATATCCAGAAAGATATAATCAACTGGCTTACCGGCCTGATCTGTAACCAGCTGATGATAGGCGAAGCCATCAGGCAGCTTATCTATCAACCGGTTGTCCCTCTTCTTATGTTGGTTCATCCTCTATCTCTCCCCCAGAAATGTATATTTGCTTACAAACCAGAATGCTAATTAATTATAATTTTATATCTTAATTTACAATAAATAACAGGTTTAGATATAATAATCGTTACTGTTTATATTCTGGCTCAAACCTCAATTCCCTGCCAAAAAAAATAAAGGCTGGTAAAAGAAATCATATATACAGAGGAAAAGCATGAGCAGGACAAGGAGAGCTAAGAAAGAGAAGGCTAATTCTCAAGCATCATAAAACCCCTGCTAATTCCTAACTGGACTCTTCATCATTCCAATAAAGGTCTCAGCCAGCCGGGGATCAAACTGAGTCCCGGCACAGCACCTGATCTCCTCCAGGGCCTCCTGCTGAGACATGGGTTCTTTATATGGTCTCCCATTGGTCATCACATCAAAGGCATCAACAATGGCAGCAATCCTGGAGATTAGAGGTATCTCCTCACCCTGTAAACCCTGGGGATAGCCGGAACCATCCCACCATTCATGGTGAGAGAGAATGGCCTTTGCTATCCCGGCAAAATCACCTGAGGCCAGAGCGATATTATGTCCCACCCGGGGATGGGTCTTGATAATCTCCCACTCCTCCTCAGTCAGTCTTCCACTCTTGGTTAGAATCTTTTCCGGAACAGTAATCTTGCCAATATCATGCAGTGAAATCAGCAGTGATAAATCATTTAACTCCTGATCTGTTAGCTCCAAAACCTCTCCCATCTCCAGGGCCATCCTCTGGGCCCGGAGGGTATGCTTCTCAGTCTCATTGCTCTTCTCACCAAGGGTATAAAGCAGGATCTTAAGTATATTGCCCCTGGTACTTTTATTCTCCAGCAGTTTATGGCTGTACATGGAATCAGCTGCCTGCTGGATAACCCCCTCCATCTCCTCTGAGGGGTGATTCTTGGTAGCCCATCCAATTGAAATACTGATAGGCAGGTCCTTATCGGCCAGCTCCTGATAATTCTCCTGGATACGATTACCAATTTCACTGGCCTCAGTCTCGCCTGCAGCAGGTAAAAGAATAATAAACTCATCCCCACCCCAGCGGGCGATAAGATCCTGACTGCGACAGGATCGCTGAAGAACACTGGCCAAAAGCTTTAACAGGCGATCACCCTCCTCAGTGCCCAGGGCATCATTAACAAGTTTAAAGCCATTAATATCTCCCATCATAATGATCAGAGGAAGGTTATTCCTGCTATCCAGTCTCTTCATCTCCTCCATAAAATAGGAGCGGTTGTAGAGACCTGTCAGGCGATCATGAAAGTTCAGGTACCTGTTTTTTCCCTCCATCTCCTTGCGGTGGGTTATGTTTCTGGTTAGACAGAGAACTGTCTCTACCTTTCCCTTCTCCTCAATTTCAGCCACAAAGCGCGAGGAAAAAATTTTTTACCCATCACTGGTTTGATAGGTAAACTCAAGCATCTGCTCCCGGGAGCTGTAAAAGACATCCCTGATCATCTCTTCAACCTGATAACAGATGGACTCAGGCATACCAAGCTCCCTTGGCGTCCTGCCTACCATCTCCTCTGGAGAGATATCCAGTTCTTTTTTAATCCGTGGGTTAACATAAAGGATGTGTCCCTCTGAATCAAAGCGGAAGATCATATCAGGAGCATTCTCCACCAGAGCCCTAAACTGCTTCTCACGGCGGCGGAGCTCCTCCCTGGTCTCTATAACTTCCTCTTCAACCCTTAGCTGCTCTAAGGTCCTCTCCACCGCCACCGGCAGCAGTTTGAGAAAGCCGCTCTCCTTAATTAAGTAGTCACAGGCACCAAGCTTCATCATCCTTACAGCCAGCCGCTCATCACCATAACCGGTCATCACGATAAAGGGGAGCTGACCCTGTGACTGCTCCTTAAGCTCATCAATAACTTCTTTCCCTGTCATTTCCGGTAAACGGTAATCCAGAAGCAGCAGGCCATCCTGGTTCTTGCTATCCTCCTGCAGAAATTCTCGCCCACTATAGTAAGAAGAGACCTGGTATCCCTTCTCCTTTAATCTGCTGACAATCATTTTATTCATACCCCGATTATCCTCAACTACTATTATACACTTCTCTTTTTTCTCCCGCTGACAGTTATTATTCAGCTGCTCTTGATCACTCATGGGACTCACTCCCCCGTTTTTGGAACCTGGACCACTTTCAGAAAAAGACCCAGCTTTCTAATAGCCTCCACAAATTTATTGTAATCAACCGGCTTGGTGATATAGTTGTTACAGCCCAGACGATGACACTCCTGAATCTCCCGGGGATCATCGGTGGTGGTAATAACGATAATGGGCAGCAGCTTATATTCATCCTGGCCCTTGAGTTCTCGTAGTACCTCCACCCCGTCAACCCTGGGCATCCTCAGATCTAAGAGTAAAAGATAGGCACATCCCTGCTGGCGGTGGGGTGGCTCTCCCCGCTGGTAGAGAAAATCCAGCAGGCGGGCTCCAT
>CAZXKH010000213.1:0-4240 GCA_964641385.1 uncultured Clostridia bacterium
TCAATATATTTATTAACGGGGCCCTACCTTAAAATGGTAGGGTCCTTTTTTATGTACAACCCTAAAAAACTGTTACTTAATTTATCTAAAAGTTTGTTATTTCAGGCAAAGGATGTCAGTTTATATGTATGGTCTTGCAGTTATCAATATTATTGATGATATTCTTTGTATTACAATATTAGACAATTGTTGACCTTATAATAAAAATATATTATAATATAGATATTATATAAAAACAGGAAATACAAAAGAATATAATAATAATTAACATAAAATATAAATATTATACAAATTAGTTATATTATTTATTTTTGATTAATAAATTGGAGTTGACAATAAGATGAAGGGATGTGATTAGATGTCAAAATTTTGGAGGTCAGTGTCTTTAATTCTGCTTTTATCAGTGCTTATTCTTGGAGGTTGTTCGGCAATAAACCAGTTATTACAGGAGGATTTTACCGGTCCCTCCTGGGATACCAACTTTACCATCCCTCTTTTGCCCACTCATAAAATTGAGGTGGGAAAGGAGCTTTTCGATGGAGAGCCGGGGGAGATACGTGAACCCATTAGTTTCAAGGCGGATTTCGATTTAGAGGGCTTTAGTTTACAGGATGATATAGATCTGGAGGAGTTCGCTTTTAGTGAGACAGAGATTGTAGATATTGGTGAGGATTATGCAATTGATACTATCTTTGATGATATAGCTGATTCCTTTGAGGAGAAGCGCGAGATAAAGATTGATGATGAGCTGGATGATGAGATATCTCTTGATGCTTTTGATTTCGAAGAAATCTTCAGTGCTGCTGACGATGATAGCCTGGATATTGGAGAAAAACTGGGAGATATTGAAAGTGCTTTTTCTGATCTGGATGAAGAGGTCGAAATGCCTGATATCCCTGATGATATAAATAGCGAGATAGAAACTATTTTTGATGAATCTGTGGATGGGATTGGTGTAAATACCACCGGTGAGCCAGATCCCTTAGATGTTGATCTGGATAAGATTGAACTGGAATTTAATGAGTTTGAATATGTTACTTTCAGTGATGGTTACCTGAGGCTTAAATTAAGCAATGAGACGGGTCAAAGTATTAACACTATGAGTGTGGGGCTATACAATGATGATGGTGCAGAGGGGGAACTAATTTCTTATAACCAGGAGCATAACATTGCTGATGGTGATGAGGGCTCTGTGGATCTATCTCTGGAGGGTAGGACCATTGAAAGCGAAATATTTGTTAGGGTTACCATAAACCTTAATCCTGGGGCTGATGGAACTGTAAATCTGGAAATGAATATCCATGACTATGAAGTGCAGGAGGCCAGGGTGCCACAGGATAAGTTGTTTAATATTGATGAAACGACTTCTATTGATGGCAGGCTGGATGATGATATTAGTGAAGTGGAGTTTAATGCCGGCAGTCTTAAAGTTGAGTTTACTGGACTTGGTGATTTGAATATTGATCAGGAGGATGTGGAATGGACTCTTTATCTTGGTGGTAATGAATTTAATTCTACTGCTCTTGATCTGAAGGATAAGATCATTGTCTTTGATGATGATCCAGATCCAGCCAATAGGATAGAATTTAAAGTAGATGATGCTGATACCTATGTGTCCGGAGCCACAGTGGGAGTTGATATTAGTATCGAGGATGCTGAATTAAAGAGGGTTGTTATGGAGGCGATATTTGATATCAAGCCCGGACCACAGCCCCTGGAATATGATGATGACGATATGAATATTAAAGAGGTTGTTTTTGATGAAGGAGAGCTGATGATAGACATTAGTTATTCTCCCGCTGCATGGGAACAGGATGTTGATATTAATAAAATAATGATTGATGGTATAGAGTTTAATATAGGGAGTAATAACCTGACCGGTGTCACCTTAAATCTGGATGATATTGAGGTAGAGTTTGAGGGAGAGACAGATACCTATTATCAGGATTCAGAAATAACAGTGAGTATATCACTGGAGGGAGTAGGAGATGCTGAAAGCCCGGTGGTTGCTTCAGCAACTTTAACAACCCCAATTGAATTCGATGAGCAAATGGAGCAGGTGCTGGAGGATTTTCCTGAAGACGTAAAAAGTGTAACCATCGAGGCCGGGAGGCTGAAAGTGGATATAGATGATGATGGGCTGGAGCTGGAGATAGATGAACTGGAAATTTCTATTGATGAACAGCAGCTGAATGAGATAGAGGGCGAGGAAAGGGTTTATTCTCTGCAGGGATTGACCCTTAATCATGATGGTGAGGGCTTAAAGGTTAGCTTTGACGGAGAGGTCTATAAGTATCTGAAGGATGCAGTGATCACCATTGATGTCTATCTTGATCAGGATGTTGAGCTGGTCCTGGGGCATGTGGTTTTACTGGAGCCCATGGAGGAAAAAATAGAGAAGGATTTTACTGAGCTTTTGGGTGAGGATAATGATTTCATTCAATTTATTAAGTTTTCAGCCGGTGTACTGGAAGTTGCTATAGATGATGGAGATTTGAATATGGATTATGAGGTTGAATGTCTGCTTGCCGGGGAAGAATTGTTTCCCCTGGTTGAAATGGATGGCTATCTGGAATATAGCCTGGCCGGTCTGGAGGTAGACTTTGATGATCAAGGGGTGGAGTTCAGCTTTGTCTTTTCAGTTTCTTCATTTACTTATGATCCCGATTCGGTTATTGAAGTCTCTGTGGATCTAATTGATATAGACTGGGAGGAGATGAAGGTTATCTTCGACGAGGATAAGCTGGGCTTTGCCGATGATATTAGTCTCTTTGAAGAGTCAGAACCAATAAATATAGGTCTGAGTGATCTGCCGGAGGAGGTAAGACGACTGGGCATTAACTCCAAACACTCATCCTTCTACATTACCTATGATAACCAGACCCCAATGAAGGTTTCTGTCGATGAGTATGATCCAATCATTATTACTGCTCTGGATGAAGAGGGCAATACAATTGGAGAACCGGTTGAGATTCCCTTTGAGATTGGAGCCAATGACAAGGGTCAGAGTGAGAACTACATTGATACCATGATAGATATACTTAATGCTTATCCCGATAGCATTCAGCTCTCAGGGGGAACCATGAACTTTGGGCCACCTGATGAAGATGATACGGTAGTTACTCTCCTGCCCGAGATGACTCTGGAGGTGGGTATCGAGCAGGAGCTGGCTTTAAGTCTTGTCCTTAGAGCTGACAAAGATGATCCTGAAAAACCACTGGTATTTCGCCAGGAACCACAGCCAGTTGATATCGATGCCGATGAACAGGATCTTATTGGTTCCTGGTTACAGGAGGCATCACTTCATTACGCCATTGTTAATCATATGCCGCTGGACAGTACCATAAGTATATATCTGGGTGAATATGAGGGTGTCTTTGAGAGTGAAGAGGATTACGATGATTTTTATGAGCAGGATGATCTTTTGGTGATGAAACTTATTGAACTGCCGGCACCCGTTCTGGATGAGGATGGTTTTGTAGAGGCCCCCTCTGATCTAAAAGAGATTACTGTACCCTTTGATCAGGAGGCCATAGAATGGTTCCAGCTTGACAATCTTCACCTGGGTGTGGTTTTAGAGATTCCTGTAGGCGAAGAGGATAAGACAATTACCTTTTCTTCTGATGATTATATACAGTTAAGGGTCTGGTCAACCGTTAAAATCCGGGTCAATCCCAAGGAAGATTGAGGAGGCGATAGAGATGATTAAGAAAAAATCAACTATTGTAGTGTTTTTGATAGCCCTAGTTCTTTTTACAATTCCCTGTCATGCTGGAGGTGAAAAAAATGTCTATCATCTCCCCTTCCCGGGAAATATAACTGCTGTTGATTGGAACCCGGCATTTTCAGGGATCTCTCCCTATGTCTTTAATCTTCATTTAAATCCCCTTGCAGTTAATGCCTGGACCAATGCCTGGACCATTAATCAGGTGCTGCTAAACATCAATGAGTATTGGGATGAGGATACCAAGGAGGAACTCCTTGATGCTATTGTTGGTAATGCCTTTACCACCGGACTTGATATGAACTCTACTCTTTATCTAGGCTCTCGTAGCTGGGCTTTTAGAAGTGGCCTGAAGAGCCAGATGTCCTTAGGTATTGATAAGGATATCTTCGAACTGATTCTGCAGGGCACAGGGGAGGAGGTAGAGCTGGATATTGATCTCAGTGATTCCTTTGTCAGTGCTTCAGCAGTTATGGATACCGGTGTTAGTAAATCCTTTGCTATGCCTGCAATTGC
>CAZXKH010000214.1:0-4193 GCA_964641385.1 uncultured Clostridia bacterium
CGATCATCATCCTCATCCAGATAAAAATGTCGTAACCCACTACCAAAACCGGTGCGGGTGTAATAGTCGAAGTAATATGTACCCCTTGTCCCCTGGGTATAGTAATTGTAGGCCAGCTTGATAAACCAGCCCCGCTGTTCACTGTAACCAAAGCTGGGAGTAATCTGATCCTGATCTTCATCCAGTGAAAGATAAAGGCGGGGCCAGTAGAAGATGGGCAGCAAGCCGCCTATTTCCCAGAGCACAACATTGTCTGCTATCAGGTAATCACCAGGGTAGATCATAACTTTACTGGCCTTAAAGAAATAATGGGGGGGATCATGATCACAGCTGCTGAGGTCACCGTCAATTATCTCCACCTTCTCCGGATCCCTTTTAATCTCCGGGCTGGTATAATACAGGGTCCCATCTTCTCTGTCCCTGATACTCCCGCGGCACTGAAGCATAAGAGCCGTCTCCTCCTCCAGCTGGTACTCCAGCTCCTGGGCATAGACTACCTCATTACCCTCCTGGAGGCGGACATCACCTCTGGCCCGGAGGAGATCAATGTTGTTATCTATTTCAACGTACTCTGCCTCCAGGATCACATTCTTATGTTCCAGCACCACATTGCCCTCAGCCACCACCAGGTTCTCCTGGCTGAGATAGCGGAGGCTGTCAGCCTGGATCTTAGCCATCCCCTCTTCCTGAGCACTTAAAGGAAGAGAGAATATTAGTAGCAAGCAAAGAATTAGAAAGAACGGGTAATGCTTCACTTATTTATCCCCCGAAAAATTATTTTACCTAAAACGAAGAAATTCCTGGCGAAAGATAAGGATAAAACCCAGACAGGCAAAGATAAGATTGGGCAGCCAGGCAGCCCAGATGGGAGAGAGCATCTGATTACGACCTAAGGAGCGGCTGACAGAGACCAGCACATAATAGATTAGTACAGCCACCACACAGGCCACCAGTCCTGCCGCCCTGCTGCGGCGGGAGATGAGGCTCAGAGGAGCCCCAATGATCACAAAAATAAAACTGGCCAGGGGTAATGCCAGCTTCATATGGTATTCCACCAGCAGTGAAGAGACATTGATCCCGCTGCGGGAAAAGAGTTCAATCTCACGTGCCAGTTCCTGCCGGCTCATCTCAGAGGGAGTCCGCTGCCGGCCATAAAAGTCCAGCACCTCTCCCCCCACATTAACCTCCAGCTGCTGAAAGGAAGTCTCATAATCAACCCGGCCCTCCTCGGTCAGGTTATGTATAACCCCCTCCTCCAGTTCCCAGAGGTCCTGGCGGAAGGTTCCCCGGGGGGCAGTAATCAGCTGGGGATAACCATCCCCATCATCAAGGGTATAGATCACCACCTGTTTGATTACCTGCTCCCTTTCGTCAACCTCCCCCACATAGAAAAAGCGGTTTTCTGGCCCCTTAAAAAAAACATCCTCCTGCAGGTGAGGAGCGGGATCCTGGCGGATGGACTGGCGAATAATGTTTCGGGCCCGATGGTTGGTCCAGGGAGCCAGCTGTTCATTAATCAAATAGACAGATGAACTAACCACCAGGGCAATAAAGAGCAGGGGGAGAATTAAGCGTGGCAGGTTGTACCCGGCCAGCCTGAGTGCCGCATATTCATTATCGGCCACCATCCTGCCCAGGGAAAAGAGGGTAGCAAAAAGCAGAGAAATAGAAAAAGTCTCCACCATAAAGGTGGGCAGCTTGTAGAAGAGCAGCTCCATAACCGTAAGAAAGGGGACCTGCTGAACAATAATGAAGTCCGTCAGCTCAAAGAGGTAGGTACTGATCATTACTACGGTTAGAGCAACTATACTGAAGATAAGTGGTTTAACCATCTCCTTGATCAGGTAATAATCGACGATCTTTAACAGCCTGTCCCGTGATCTCCCTCTCAAGCTAACACCTCACTCCCCTTCATTCAGCAATCTCAATCTCCAGCCTTTCAGAGGTCAGTGCCTCTGGCTGACAGGTTATCTTTACCTGTAACTGATAGCTGCCAGGTGACAGATCCTCTGTTACCTGGGAGGGAATTACAATAACCTGATGCAGGTACTCACCCGGATCAAGATACTTCTCGGTGATTACCATTAAAAAGGCCCGTCCCTCAGACCAGGACCAGAGCAGCTCATCCTCCTTAAAGAGCTCCAGCTCATGGGTCTGACTGGTATAAAAGCTTAATTCCATCCCCTCGTCACTACTGTTAATGAATATGAAAGAGGCAGCAACAGGATCACCAGGAGAATAACGTGAAGCATCAGTCTTAAGTTCCAGCTGATAGTCCTCCATTCCCTCCAGGAGAAACCCTCCCTCCTTGCTCTGTATCAAGTCCCCCTCTGATAAATAGAACCAGCCAGAAAGGAGCATTAACAGGATAATAAAGATTAGAGTTTTTTTCAGCAACACCCTTCATCTCCCTTTTCAGACTGCCAGAATTAGAAGTAAGAACTGTACTGCAGGCCAAACATCAGGCTGGCATCATCCAAAATATTCATTAGAGCCGCCTGACCCCCAAAGTTCTGGCTGAAATCAACCTCCAGACCAAGGTTCAAACTATCTCCCACATACTCAGCACTGACAGCACCATAGGGCAGCTCTATTCTGTCATCTTCATCACCAATTACCAGAGGACGAAAGGAGTTTTTAACTCCCAACATCAGGGTACTGTACTTACCGGTCCCCACCCCGAAGTAACCGTCAAGAGCTTTAAATCCAAGGGCCTTACCGGCCATTATATAGAGATCGGTCTCCACCAGACCTACGGCCAGAGAAGGCTGAGTCTCAGTCTCCTCTATCAGTACCCCCTTAATATGTGGAGATAATTCATTTACCTCTTCACTGATCCCCACATTTACTCCCAGCTCCAGCTGAGAAAGAACACCATAAACAAAATTAAAACGATTGGTTTCCAGATCCAGGTTAAAGTAATTTAATCTAAACTTACCCTCTTCCAGCAGTTCAGTGGTGGGAATAGTAACCAGACCTGTTGGACCATAGACTGAACTAAAGGCCCCTACCGGTAGAGCAAAAGCAAAGAAGACAAAGACAACAATCATTGCTGTAAGCCTTTTCATCAATTAACTCCAGAAAACCTGGAGCTACACCTCCTCTTCCAGCTTTGATATTTTGTTCCTCAATCCTTCTACTTCCTGCTGTAACTGGCGAAAATCCTTAATCATTTGAGGCAATCTGCGCCTGGCTGCCACAGCACGAAGTTCCTGAGGATGCTCCTGGACAGGCATGCCAGAATAGAGCCCCGGCTCTTTGATATCACTTAAGACCAGACCGCGAGCTGCCACGGTGGTACCGGCAACAATATTGACATGATCGGAAATGCCCACCTGCCCGGCCAGGGTCACATTGTCTCCCAGCTGAGAGCTGCCGCTAATTCCAACCATGGCCACAACCAGACAGTGGGATCCAATCTTAGCATTGTGGCCAATCTGAACTAAATTATCGATCTTGGTCCCTACACCGATTACTGTCCGGCCAGTGGTGGCGCGATCTACAGTTACATTGGCCCCCAGTTCTACTCGGTCTTCAATAACAACAATCCCCAGATGGGGGATTTTTTCATGGCCCTCAGGGGTCTCTTCGTAACCGTAACCATCACTGCCGACGATGGTACCGGCCTGGATAATAACATCTCTTCCCAGCCTGCAGCCCCGCTCAACTACCACCCGGGGGTGGAGATGACAATCCTCTCCCAGCACCACATCCTGGCCAATATAAACCCCTGCCTCCAGCACCGAGCCGGCTCCTATTTCGGCTCCAGCCTCAACCACCACCTGAGGACCGAGAGCAACCCCGGAGGCCAGACTGGCCTCCGGATGAACACAGGCCGTGGGATGGATGCCTTTGACTGCAGGTGGAGGCAAAAAAAGCCCTGCGATGCGGGCAAAGGCCAGTGATGGATTCTCCACCACCAGCTGGGGACGGAAGGTATCCAGTTGATCGGCAACAAGGAAGGCAGCAGCAGAGGAAGCCAGAGCCTGTGAGGCATAACGACTGTGGGTCACATAGGTCAGTTGACCATCCTTTACATCATCAATACGAGCAACACCATTGACCTCAACCCGGGGATCACCTATTAGCTCGGCTTCAATCCTGGCCGCCAGTTCTTTTACTGTATATTTCATAAATGTTCTGCAGGAAACCTCGTCCGTGAAAGGGGCGGGGAGGAATGCAGTCACATAGCA
>CAZXKH010000215.1:0-1293 GCA_964641385.1 uncultured Clostridia bacterium
ATCTCCTCAGTATTAACTGAGAGGGCATGACAGCTTCCAGCCAGTGGCTGTATACAGAGACAGCATAACATGATGGTCAGTAGATATTTAACCATTGTGGTATACCTCCTTGCCTTAATCAGTAATACATAATGAGATCAGTCCAGCTGAACCAGCCTTAATACACTTCTTTGACCCGGTGTTAAAATTAAATTGATCAACATAACTGCTGCTTATAGTTAACTCTACCTCCTTTGTGCATAAGTTTAGCAGACCTTTTTGATACCCGTAGCCAGAGATTCCTCCTCCAGTGCTACCCAGTAGATTATGACAGCAAAGATCACTCCTCTATTTGTTCACAAACATTATTAAAATAATGTTTTCTCGATCTTTACTCTCAGTTTAATGCTAATTTACAATATCATGATAGGTTTAATATAGAGCTTGAATAATAATAACCTGGGAGGTTATCATTGATGAAGAGAAAAGGATTGATTCTAATCACAGTACTTTTGGGGCTCATGATTGCCTTCAATCTGACAGCTGCAGAAGAGGACCGAGCAGAAATTTTAATCATCGATACCGGTACCATCCTGGAGGCAACTGAAGTCACAACACCAGCGGAGATTGTAAAACTGCTGGACCAAATGGATTATGGTGATCAGATTGCAGTAAACAAAATAAGTATGGAATGGCTGCTTGACTATGGAGGAGAAAACATCTTTGATTTAAAAAATAATAACATAACCGAAGAAGTTAAGGAAATAATCAGTGAGGACCAAGGACTGGAAGAAATAATTGAGTTGCCAGAAGTTAAAGACCTGACTGAAAAAATTGTTGAAGGTTTAGAAAAAGAGGAGCTGCAGCTATAACTGAGCTGTAATTGTTGACAATAATGGGGGCCTGAGTCTAATCTATAGGCCCCTGTTTTTATTTGCTAACTGTACTCTTATCAGACCTCTCCAGGCAAAAGATAAAGACAGAGCCAGTACCGGGATTACTCTCCACTTCCACCCGTCCACCACAGGCCTCTACTATTTCACGGACAATGGAAAGCCCCAGTCCTGTTCCCTTCCCCTGCGAGGGATGACGGGCTTCATCTGTCTTATAGAAACGATCCCAGATCTGAGGCAGATGGTGTTTTTCAATTCCGGTTCCTGTATCCTTAACCCTAACACAGACACAATCCTCTTCAACCTCAGCTCCAAGCTCTATGCTATCACCCTCAGTGGTATGGGAAATAGCATTCTCGATGAGGTTTGTAAAAACCTGTTCGATGCGGTCAGGTACTCCCCAGACAGCCGGCAGCTGATC
>CAZXKH010000215.1:1393-4145 GCA_964641385.1 uncultured Clostridia bacterium
ATAAAACCTCTGATGGCGGTCAGGGGTGTCTTCAGCTCATGGGTCACATTGGCCACAAACTTTCTCTTCAAATTATCCAGCTGATGGAGATGGGTGATATCCTGCAGCAGTGCCACAACACCAATAATGTTTCCCTGACTGCCCCTGATGGGAGAAACATGAACTAAGAGAGCCTTATTACTGTTGAGATCAATCTCTCCTGTTATCCGCTTACCATCTGCCAGCACCTGCTCCAGCAGCTCCTTTAATTTATCCGGTTTAAGCTGCTGCAACATATTCTCCTCGTCATGCTCCAGGTTAAGCAGGGCTCTTGCCGGAGGATTGGTGAGCAACAGCTCCCCCTGTCTGTTGAGAGCCAGGACACCCTCGGTCATGCTTTCCACCGTATAGCACAGCTTATCACGCTCCTGATGAAGGGCATCAATGGTCTTCTCCAGCCTGGAGGTTAAATAATTAATTGAAGAGGCCAGCTGACCAATCTCATCCCTGCTTTTGGCCTTAACCCGGTGGTTGTACTCACCCTCAGCCATCTTTAAGGTCACACTGTTCATCTCCTGGAGAGGCTTTGACAGGTAACGAGATAGCCATAGACCAAGGATTAGTGCCAGAGCAATACCAAAAATACCTGCATAAACCACCAGTCTCTGAACCTCACCGATGGTTGAGGTAATTCCCCTGATGGGAGAATGCAGATAGAGGGCACCAATTATCCTATCCTCTCTCTGGATAGGGACTGAGACTGAAAGAACCTGATGGTTTAAATGCGGGTTCTCACCGGTCTTGGTAATAATCTCTCCCTGGAGGACACTTTTAACCTCTTCACCTGAGAGACGCAGGCCTCTAACTCGCTGGTTTTTTTTCGAAGCAGCAACAACCAGCCCCTCCCGGTCAACAACCCAGATCCTGGCCCCCAAAAAATTATCCATGGTATCAAGTAAAAGGGCCGATAATTCTTCATCCTGATCACCGGTCAGATAATTACCCGTTATCTCTGCAAACTCCCGCCCCTGGTTGATCAGCTCATTCTCCCGGGCCTGGAAAAAATAGTTTGACAGAAGGTGTGATAAAAAGAACCCCAGGGCCACCAGGGTAATCAGGATAATCAGGCTGTAGGTTGTCATCAGCCGGCTGAAGATACTTCTAAACACTATCCTTCACCTCAAACTTATAACCCACTCCCCAGACAGTACTGATCTGCCAGGGATAATCTCCCTGACCCTCAAACTTTTTTCTTATCTTTTTGATATGAACATCAACAGTGCGTATATCTCCCACATAACTGTAACCCCAGACCCTGTCCAGAAGCTGGCTTCTGTTAAAGACCTGGTTGGGGTTTTTGGCCAGAAACCAGAGCAACTCCAGCTCCTTGGGAGTAAAATCGATCACCTTTCCCTCCAGGCGCACCTGATAATCTCGCAGGCTGATCTCAAGATCTGGATAGTTCAGTACTTTATCTGCCGACTGATGAAAGGGGTTCTCCCTGGCTCTTCTCAGCACAGCCTTCACCCTGGCCACAACCTCGGCAGGATTAAAGGGCTTGGTTACATAATCATCTGCTCCCAGCTCCAGCCCCAGGATCTTATCATGGTCTTCACTCTTTGCCGTCAACAGAATAACAGGCAAAAAGAGCCCTCTCTGTTTTATTTCACGGCAGACCTTCCACCCATTCATCCGGGGCATCATAATATCCAGAATGACTAGATCAGGCAGCTGATCATCAATCTCTTCCATGGCCTCCATCCCATCCCGAGCACAGGAGACAAGATAGTTTTCCTTTTCCAGATAGAGGCTTAAGAGCTCCAGCACATTGGGATCATCATCAGCAACAACTATTCTCTGCTGCTCCATCTATTCCACCACCCCTTCAAAGGATTACATTTAGCATCAATAATCCACAGCCTGCTTGATCAGCTAAACCTTATATTTATACTAATTATAATACAACCAGCACGTCAAGACAACAGCAAATACAGGACCGGGAATACATATCTCATGGGATTGATAGCACAGTCTATTCTTTCTTCTTTGAACTATTCCGGGGACATTTATTTACACATGTACCACAGAGAATACATTCCCTTTTATCAATAACACCCTCAGGAATAGCTCCCACAGGACAGGCCCTGCTGCAGGCACCACACTGCACACAGTCCTCCGGTAAAATACTGTATCTGCTCAATAAAGATAACAACCCCAGCAGAGCACCCAGAGGACAAAGGAACTGACAGAAGGGACGGTATATTATTAATGCCAGGATGGCTGTCAGGACTGTAAGAGCAATTGAGAGCTGTGTTCCCCCAAAGGAAAAAAGAGCTTTAAAGGGAGTAGACTGCATTAAAATAGTTGAGCCAGTTACCAGAACCCTTATTACAAGGTATGCCAGCAGTAGATACTTGATTTTCTGCAACAGCTTTAATGTTTTTTGGGGTAGCTCGATCCTGTATCCAGACAAATGGATTAACTCCTGTACTGCTCCAAAAACACAGATATAGCCACAGAAGACCCTCCCCAGTATTATTGCCAGCAAAACTGGTATCAGAAAAAGCAGTAGATAGGAGCTAAAAGCGTGAATGAAAACATTCTGGACTGAGGCCAGTGGACACAAGAAACCACCTAGATAGAAACCAAGTACTGCTACAGCCAAAAGAAGTAGAGCTATCCTTAAAAATGGTCTTTTTAAATGGATGATTACAGCCAATGCAACAAAAAACAGCAGAAAAACAATCTTAATCAAAGTATCATGAATAAAAAA
>CAZXKH010000216.1:0-4132 GCA_964641385.1 uncultured Clostridia bacterium
ATTTTTTCACGGGCCATACTATCGTCAGCCCTAACCCGCCGGGCTGTCTTCTCTCTAACCTTCTCCAGTGTTTCCAGATCGGCCGCCATCATCTCTCCTTCAATAATTTTAATATCTCGAAGGGGATCAACCTCACCCGCCACATGGTTGACATCAGGGTCTTTAAAGGAACGTACCACCTCAATAAGAGCATCCACTTCCCGAATATGAGCTAAAAACTGGTTGCCAAGCCCCTCTCCCCTGCTGGCACCCTCAACCAGACCAGCAATATCAACAAAATCAATGGTGGCAGGATAAGACTTTTCTGATCCCAGAAATGGACCAAGATAATCCAGCCTAGAATCAGGTACCTTTACTGTTCCTAAATTGGGCTCAATGGTGCAAAAGGGATAGTTTTCTGCACTAACCTGTGCCTCTGTCAAAAGATTAAATAGTGTAGACTTACCAACATTGGGCAATCCAACAATACCACAACTGAACCCCATTTAATCACCCCTTACTCCTGTTGAGCGATAACCTTCTTTACAGACTTCTCAAACTTTCGACGGGGCAACATAACCACCCTTTGGCACTCCAAACAGCGAACCCTGAAGTCCATGCCTACTCGAAGCACCTCCCAGCGATCCTCTCCACAGGGATGTTTTTTTCTGAATTTAACCACATCACCAACACTATAATCCCGTTTATTCATTTACAGCGGCCTGCCGGATTAAACCCGGCCTCAACCTCCCTTCAGTTAAAATAGTTACCTGAATTCATCTCTTCAATATGTTTACTACATAGATTTAACTTGTTATTGGCCAGAAGTCAGCATGCAAACTTTGCTTGCTGGCGAATGAATTGCTAATTGTTATCGTACATAGTGTTTTGTGGCAGGTAGTCTCAACATCTATTGCCCTTCGCCAATGTTATCCAGACCTGTTGTGCATATAACACTGTTCCTAACTTCCAGTTTAGATCTATACAACAGAGCTGCAGACCAGGGGCATCATCCGAAGGTGTCATAACCAGAAGATAACGCAATACTTGAGGCACTTAAATTAGTAAACTGGCATCTAAATTTCATAACAAGCCTCTGGTTTTAATCTGCGTAGTTGACCTGTTAATATAATACACAGCCCAATCATTAAAAAGATTATGATTTATGATAGGATTTTTGTTAACAGATCAAGAAGTAAATATTAATAAATAAAATGGAAAGGAGTGAATAAACTCGCTGGAAATTGCAAAGAAAATCCAGCGGGAAAAACATATGACTGAACTACCACCAGAAGAGAAAGAAGAACAGGAAGTTCAACCAGAAGAAACTGAAACTATAAAAACCAATCAAGAAGAGATCGAGCAGAAGAAAGAAAACCGTCAAATTGAAGGCTTTATTCGAATTCTGCTTTACATTTTTTCCTTCTTTATGGGCCCCTTTGGCCTGGGGGTAATTCTGGGAGCAATATTCTATGTACAGCAGGACAGTGAATTCAGAGAAGTGGGTAAGGTCTGTCTAATTCTTTCCATCCTACCTGCATTATTAATTATATCTCTACTATTATTAATGGTTATTTTTGGTCTCTTCGTAGGAATTGGCAGTCTGATATTCTAATAAAAAAAGATCCAGAGAATAAGAATTAAAGCCAAGAGAACAACAATAATCATACAGCCCTTATTAGAAAGAAAGGAACTTCCTTCTCCTGCATTAAGCACAAAGGTACCACTCTTACTGGCCTTCTTAAATTCACGTACAGCCTGGTTTATATTACCTTCTTTTTTGTATACCAAACCCAGATTATTACGTGCAGGGCCATAATCAGGATCAATGGTCAGAGCCTTATTATAATAGGCTCTGGCCTGTTCCAGATCTCCCTCCTCCTGACTTAAATTGCCCATATTACTGTAGGCAGCAACATAGGAATCATTTATTTGAAGTACTTCTTTAAAACATCTTTCGGCCTTATCCTGCTCCTTCTGGTAGGCATAGACTACCCCCAGCTTGTTTAGAGCATCAGTATTCTCGGGCTCTTCCTCTAAAATTTCAAGAAAAATTTCCTCCGCCCGCTGGTAAGCTCCCATATTAAGCTGATGGACACCCTTTTCATACTTTTCCTTTAATTGATCCTCATTCCCCAAATTCATAACCCCTCCCTGTTAAATAAAAATACTATCTAATAATCTATCTTTGCAATAGATATTATAATTCCAGGCTAATATTAAAGCATAATTATTATATCATGTTAGAATGGTAATATCAAAAACAATGGTATGTTAACACTCCTTATCTCCTCATCATTATATCTTAATTAATTGTCCTCTGAATAAATAAGCCCTGTATCCCTGTATCCCTAATCCTCTATGATGAATCATAACCACAACCAAAGCTTATTGAAAACATTCTACACTTGGGGATTTTTAACCAGTATTCTTCCCAGGCGAGAAGTAGTCCACTGTGTAAAGCAACCATTATCAGCTCTGGCCTCAACATAGTTTTTTACCTTAACTCTTATCTCATCTCCCTCTTCCCCGTAATCACGAAACTTATTCATCAGCCTGTCAACCGCCTCATTTACTGGCAGCTTGACTTCACTCTCCTCTTCCCAGACCTCAAAGCTTAAATCAAAACCCTTAGTATAAAGCAAATTAACCAAATATAGAATATCTCCAGGCCAGGATGGCAGCTCACAATCAAAGACAATTGGCCATAAATCAACCAGAGCACTATTTCTCCTTTTACCGGCAAAAGCACTGAAATAACAATACTTACTTCCACATCTTAAGACCTTCTTTACTGTCTGCCAGTTATTAATGCCTGGAGACATGGAAGCAAAAACAAGATCAAAGGCATCAATATAGTCAAGGTCTGCCTCCTCCAGTACCAGATCCTCCCATGTGGACTGGATGACCTGTACATTATCAATTCCCTCTCTTTTAAGTTCCTTCTGAAGAAAGAAGACCATCTTATCAGCCGGTTCCAGAGCCACCACCTCTTCTGCCTGTCGGGCAAAGGGGATGGTAAAGGCCCCGGGTCCAGAACCAATATCCAACACCCTGCTGCCTGCCAAATTGACTCCATTGGCTGTTAGCCAGGATAAATCTCTTTCCACACGTCTGTGTCCCTTTTCTCCCAGGACATTATCCCTGAAGTAATCTGCTTTATTATTCCAGAAATCAATCAGCTCATCGCTCTCATGATGACGATCCAGTCGAGAATCTTCTCTTGCTTGTTGCCAGGCCTGATCCCAATATTCAGGATCCTCCAGTTGTTCCCGAGATTGCTTATCATCCATAATCATTTCCCTCCATAAATCAGATTTATTCTAGCTTTGACGTGAAACATTATAAAAAACAATACTCTAATATTTCAGTTTTATACCACTGAGAGTACAGTCTCTGTTTTGATCATAACCTCAAGGTTTTATTAAACTTTGCATTCCTCACGCAGAGTACCGAACTCTGAAGAAAACCATTTTTAGGCATTGAGAGTACGGCCTGTTATGTCCAAACTGAAGAATGACGCTTCCTGTAATAATCATTCCGCCTGCATAACTCTTCCTCAGACATATTTATTATACCAAAAAATGGGGACACTGTTTAGGGTCAATTCAACCCTATCTCAAAGAGCATTTTTTAACAAAGAAAGACTTTAACACTTTCGTGCTACACCCTTATGTTTCAATCTGCCAAGAAATATCTCATGAACATACAGTCTATTCGCCCTTTAATTAAATCTTAATCTACTGTATATTTCATGATTGTCGGGATATGGGGGTTTAAACTGCCGTGCTTGACATGGAGCCTCTGTTCGTATGTTTATTGGTCAGAGAAGCAGATGGCTATCTTCCCTTTGATGATTGTAACACACGACCTTCTCCATATAAAGCACTATTGTTGATTTACAGGATTATTTTAAACCCCCATATAGTGGTAGAATAAGATTTCAAAATATATTATTTTCCGCTATATCTTAGCCAGAATAGGGCCCAACTTCTTTTTAACATCTTCTTTACATGACGAGTAAAGCTGCAAAAAATCGAGAAAAACAAAGATACCAAATCTGTCTCCCAGTGCTTCTCGGGAGATAAAACCAGGATGGTTGATTAAGATATCCCCTGGTTTTAGATGTTCTGTCTTCAATAACATCTCTCTG
>CAZXKH010000217.1:0-4119 GCA_964641385.1 uncultured Clostridia bacterium
ATTATTTCTTCTTCTTCAAGTTGATGCTCCTTTAGTATTCCACTAATAGTTCCCCCATGCATGACAACAACACGATGACAGAGACCGATAATCTCCTGTAGTTCGGAGGAAACAATAATACATGATTTCCCCTTCATAGTTAATTCTTTAATAAAGTAGTAGATCTGCTGTTTTGTGCCCACATCAATACCACGGGTCGGTTCATCGAGTATAATTATCTCCGGTTCAACTTCCATTATCTTGGCAAGGGCCAGTTTTTGCTGGTTTCCTCCACTGAGTGTAGCCACCCGGGCCTTTAGATTGGGAACCTTTATTTCAAATTCATCTACTGCCTTCTTCAGAGCCCTTTCCTCTTTGTTGACATTGATAAAGGGATCACAAAACTGCTTTAAAGCCAGCAGAGTTAGGTTGGGCCGAATCTCTTTATCGGTTAAGAGTGCCTTACCCTTTCTATCTTCCGAAAGATAAATGATACCTGAATCTATGGCCTCCTGTAGTGAATTGATCTTGATCTGTCTTCCATGGCGATAGATATTACCTCCACTGCGGGGACGAAGACCTACAATACCTTCCAGCAGTTCCGTTCTGCCGGCACCTACCAGTCCGGCAAAACCCAGGATCTCCCCCTGATTTAACTGGAAACTGGCATTATCAATCCAGCCAGGAATGGATATATCTTCAATCCGCAGGACGGCTTTACTTGCTAATGAGCCACTATCCTTATTGGGATACATGTCCTCTATATCACGCCCTACCATCAGGTTGGCCATATCCTCTTCTCTTAGATCCTCTGCCTGACTGGTAGTAATCAGATAGCCATCTCTAAGGACAGTGACCCTGTCGGCAATCTCTTTAACCTCATCCAGCTTATGTGAGACAAAGATAATGGCTACCCCTGCTTTCCGCAGGCGTTTCATTAATCCAAAGAGAACATCTATCTCATTTCTGGTCAATGAGGAGGTTGGTTCATCCATTATCAGTACAGCTGCTTCCCGGGAGACAGCCTTGGCGATTTCAACCATCTGTTTATTGGAGACACTTAAGTTTTTGACTGTTCTTTGAGGATCAATGCCTGTCTTTAGCTGCTGGAGAAGCTTGTGGCTCTCAGCAATCATTTTTCTTTTATCCAGAAATGGCCCCCGGTTGATCTCCTGTCCCAAAAATATATTCTCTTCAACAGTCAGATCCTCGGCCAGGTTAAGCTCCTGATGGATCATTACCAGGCCCATCTCTTCCCCCTGGGCAATATTTCTGGGTTTAAACTCCTCTCCTCTGAAGAAGATATCTCCCTCTGTTGGCTGATGGTACCCTGAGAGGATCTTCATCAGTGTTGACTTCCCGGCTCCATTTTCTCCTATTACAGCATGTATTTCTCCTGAATTGAGTGTGAAATCAATATCATATAAGACCCTGACCGGTCCGAAGTCCTTACAGATTGATGAGGTGGTGAGCAGCTGCTCAACCATCATCTTCTCCCTCCCTTCTCGGGCAGCTAATAAGATAAAGGCTCTATTTACAGGTAACTTAGTTTTCCATCGAGGAATCAAAGGCCATTTCGGAGGGCTTAAAATCAATCTCTTTCACAAATTCAGCAGCTTCCCTGGCTCCAAAATAGCGATCCATTCCACTGTCTTCCCATTCTACAGAAAGGGGCCCTGTATAGTTAATAACATTAAGTTCTCGAATTATATCCTCAAAGTTTACATCACCGTGTCCCAGGGAACGGAAATTCCAGCCACGTCTGGTGTCACCAAAGGGAAGGTGTGAGCCCAGTATTCCCGCCTGGCCGTCAAGGGTCACTGCAGCATCCTTCATGTGCACGTGGTAGATATAGTCTCCGAATTCACGGATAAATAAATGGGGTTCTACTCCTTGCCAGATCAAATGGCTGGGGTCGAAATTGATACCGAACTCCTCTCTGTAATCAAAGGCCTTAAGTAAACGTCGGGTAGTATAAAAATCATAGGCGATTTCAGTGGGATGTACCTCAAGGGCAAACCGAATATCATTTTTCTTAAATTCGTCCAGTATTGGAGTCCAGAGCTCTACAATTTCCCGGTATCCGGACTTTATTATCTCCTCTGTAGTTGGTGGGAAAGAGTAAAAAAACTTCCAGATAGGTGAACCTGTAAAGCCTGTTACAACATAACAGCCCATCTTTTTGGCCGCCTGTGCCGTATACTTCATTTCCTGAATGGCCCATTGACGGATCCCTTCAGGATCTCCCTTTACTTCTTCAGGGGCAAAGGCATCAAGCCTCCTGTCATAGAGGGCACCCACACACTGACCGGCCAGATGTGCCCCAAGGGCCCAGCAGTCAAGGTCATACTCAGCCATGATCTCCTTTTTCTCCTCTATATAACCGGGATCTGTGGCTGCTTTTCCAACATCCATATGGTCTCCCCAGCAGGCAATCTCCAGTCCATCATACCCCATATTACTGGCTTCTTTGCAGATCTCTTTAAAGCTTAAGTCAGCCCATTGTCCTGTAAATAAGGTTACAGGTCTACCCATTGTCAATCCCCCTTTAACTTGTTATTCAAACTTGACCCATTCAGCACCTCTCCGGGAGCTCTCCACACAGAGGTTAATAAACCTTACTCCATTAATACCATCTTCTAGATTGGGAAAATCAATCTCCCTGCCATTCACTGAACCACATGATTTTTTGGTTAGTAAAGCCTCAGAAAAGGCTCGGTAAAGATTGGCAAAGGCCTCATAGTATCCTTCCGGATGGCCGGCAGGAATACGCGGTATTTGATCAACGGGTGCATGGAGCTGATCCCTGCCCCTGGAAAGGATCTGTTTTGGTTGATTATGATAGGTAACCTGTAGATAATTTGGTTTTTCCTGTTCCCATTCAAGGGCACCCTTGCTGCCGAAGACACGTACTTTAAGACCGTTATCATTACCGTAGGCAACCTGGGAGCACCAGTAAAGACCTGTGGCCCCATTTTGGTAATTGATCATTATACTGGCATTGTCATCAAGCTGACGCCTTTCTCCAAAGATATCCAGCCTGGCCAGCAGAGATTTAATCTCCAGTCCGGTTATATAGGAGACAGTGTGTTCTATATGGCTGCCTATGTCTCCCACACAGTTGGATTTACCGCTAAACTGGGGATCGGTTCGCCAGCTGGCCTGCTTGTTGTCGGTCTCTTCCAGTGGTGTTGCCAGCCATTCCTGGGGGTATTCCCCCATGACTGTACGAATTTCACCTATTTCTCCCCTGCTTATTATCTCCCGTGCCTGCTTGACCATTGGGTAACCGGAATAGGTATAGGTTACACAAAAGAGCAGATCTTTTTCTTCAACCAGTTTTGCCAGTTCCCTGGCCTCGCTAACAGTAAAGGTCAGGGGCTTATCACAGACGACATTGATACCCTGTTTCAGGAAGGCTCTGGCAACAGCGTAATGGAGGTGGTTGGGAGTAACAATGGATACATAGTCTATTCCATCCTGTCGGCCTGCCTCTTCTCTGGCCATCTCTTCATAACTCTGGTAGAGTCGTTGGTTATCAAGTCTCAATTTCTTTCCAGTAGCCATTGTATTGTCATAATCCCTTGAAAAACATCCGGCTACCAGTTCTGCCTGCCCATCAAAGCTGGCTGCCTTCCGGTGAACATCACCGATAAAGGAGCCTTCACCTCCACCGACCATTCCATACCTTAACCTTCCATCAATCTTTCCCATTTTCTTCACCTCCGGGGTATCTTTGTTCCTGTCGATCATTAAACAAATATTTGTTTAGAACTGCTTCCAGCATCTCCTGTCTTCCAGAAGTATTAATAATACTATTGCTCTTTAAAGCGTATTCTTCCAGCTCAGCAAAACCAGCCCTGCCCTGGATAATTTTCTTTCCCACTCCCTTCTGGTAGCTGCTGTAGCGTCTTTGAATAAACTCTTCCAGTTCACCGCTGCTGAGGAGTTGATAGGCAACCTCCAATCCCCTGGCAAAGGCATCCATACCGGCAATATGAGCATAGAAGAGGTCTTCAACTTTAAAGGAGGCCCTTCTTACCCTTGCATCAAAGTTAAGTCCACCTGGTTCAAGGCCCCCATTCTTCAGGATTTCATACATCCCCAGTGTTGTATTGTAGATATCAGTGGGGAACTGAT
>CAZXKH010000218.1:0-4118 GCA_964641385.1 uncultured Clostridia bacterium
ATTAAGGCTCAGAGAAAACACCCCGAAAAACCCATCTTCGCCGCCTATATGGGGGGAGAAAGCCTGGAAAAGGGAGTAGAGATTCTTTCAGAACAGGGTATCCCCTGCTATACCTTTCCCGAAAGAGCAGTCAGTGCCTTCAAGGGCATGGTTGCCTACAGCAACTACCGGCAGAAGTTAAAGGAGAAAGAGCAACTCTCACCCCGCAATGTGGATAGAGAGAGGGTAAAGGCCAGCCTCTACGATGTGCTGAGAGAGAATAGAACTGTTCTGTTGGGCAGTGAAGCTGCTTCTATAGCCAGTGCCTACGGCATTCCGGCCACACCCATCAAACTGGCCAAGACAGCCAGGGAAGCCTCCAGGCTGGCTGAAGAGATAGGTTATCCGGTGGTTCTCAAGGTGGCTTCCCCCAAAATACTGCACAAGACAGATGTGGGTGGAGTCCAGATCAATCTCAGTAATGCAGAAGAGGTGGAAGAGGGTTTTATACAAATTATGGATGGAGTCCAGCGGCATTTTAAGGAGACCATCCTTTATGGTGTTGAAGTGCAGAAGATGGTTCCAGAGGGAAGAGAGATCATCGTTGGTATGAACCGGGACCTGCAGTTCGGCCCCTTAATCGCCTTTGGTATGGGGGGTATCTATGTCAACCTGCTGGAGGATGTATCCTTTCGACTCTCCCGAGGTCTCTCGGAAGATGATATAATGGAAATGATTAGAGAAACCAAAGCCTACTCCCTGCTAAGAGGATATAGGGGAGAATCCCCGGCAGATATAGAAGCTGTGGTGGAGATCATAGCCCGCCTGGCACAAATGTGTCTTGATTTTCCCGAGATAGCAGAAGTTGATCTAAACCCCATCTTTGTTTATCAGGAGGGTGCACAGGCAGTAGACGTCAAAGTCACCATCGACTGGGACTAAGATTAAGAATAACGAAAGAGGTGTTTTGTTAGATGAAATCTATATATATCATGGGAACTGAGGCCTCAGGTAAAACTATTGTCTCCCTGGGCCTGGCCCTTAACATGCAGGCCAGGGGCCATAGAGTTGGTTATATCCAGCCTGTGGATTCATCTCCCCTCCAGGAAAAAGATGACAACGCCAAACTATTTCAGCAGGCACTGGATCTTCCACCTGATTTTCAGATCCCTTCCTCCCTGTCCATTGGTCCACATTATCTCTCCAGCCTAAGAAAAAGAGAAAAGTATCAGCAGACCATCTCCGCAGCCTTTAATCAGGTCTGCAACCAGAGTAATGAGCTTGATCTGTTACTAATTGAGGGAGCAACCAACCCCTATCTCCTGTCCAGCCAAAGACTGGATGACTTCTCTCTGGCCCGGGAAAGGAAGACACCTGCGCTGGTAACCATTTCTGTCAAGAATGACTACTCCCTTGATCAGGCTTTGCTCATAAATCGTCACCTGGAGGCAATGGGTGTAGAGGTTATCGGAAACATCTTCAATAATGTAGTCCGACAGCTCCTGGATAAAGTTAAAGGCATCTACCAGCCACTGCTGGAGAAGGAGGGCTACAGGGTCCTGGGTACCATTCCCGCCTCTCCCGATATCTCAGCCCCCACCGCCCGTGAATTTTACTCCTCACTGGGGGGAGAGATTCTAACCGGTGAAGAGCACCTGGACAAAAAGGTTGAAGACATAGTTGTTGGTTCCATGACCATTGAAAGTGCCTTCAAATACCTGCGCCGGACCACCAACAAGGCAGTGATCATCGGTGGTGACCGCAATGACCTGGCCCTAACAGCACTGGAGACCAATACCTCTGTCATTATCCTCACCGGAGGACTCTATCCCAATGTCAAGGTTATCTCCATGGCAGAAGAAAAGCAGGTACCGGTGATCCTGGTACACCATGATACCTATACCACCATCGAGCAGCTGCACTCGGTAACCCAGCAGCGAACCATCCAGCCAGGAGACAAAAAGACCATTGAACTGGCAAAAAAGAATGTGGAAAACCACTGTCAGCTGGAACCACTGTTAAACTACCTGGACTGATATACTCCCGAACCTTACCACAGGACAGGAGCTCTATGTAGTAGTTCTTGCGAGCTCCTGTGCTCTTTTAACTCTAAACTAACCATTACAGGACAACACATATTGACTTACCCCTATCCCATCGGCTCTTAAGAGAGCAGTTGGGATTTTTTCCTGGACTTTCAAACTAAAAAAGATAAGGAAATAACCTGAGGACAATCATACCGGCCAGACCCACTACCACAGCATAAATGGTAACTGCCAAAAAATTGCGTCTGATAACAATCCCTTCTTTGCCCAGTGCTCCCACAACTGTCAGCACTGCTACTATGTTATGTATGGAGATAATATTTCCTACAGCTGCTCCCGTTGACTGCAGAGCAACCATCACTGTTCTTGATAATTGAAGCTCAGAGGCAACCTGGTACTGATAGCTGCTAAAGATTATATTCGATACCGTGTTACTGCCAGAAATAAAAGAACCCAGAATTCCAATCCAGGGAGAAACCATGGGAAAGGCCTGATTAAAAACCATTGAACTGGCTTCTGCCATGGAGATGAGCATTCCATCCAGCTGTAGCAGGTTATATGATGAACGCATCATGACATAGGCCATGGCAACAGCTGCACACATGGCAATGGTAGCAGGTAAAAGCTGTCTCGATGTTAAGCTAACCACTTCCCTAACCTCTCTTCCCTTCATCCTGTAAAATAACCAGCTGATAGCTGAAACAAAGATAAAGGGAAAAATCCCCGGGTTATAGAGCCAGTTCCAGCTCCAGCCGATCTCTGTCCCCAATAAGTTAGCAATAGAAAGATCTGGTCTGGAAAAATATAATTGCAGGCCAAAGGCTTCAACTCTAGTTACAAATAGCAATAATATTACAAGAAGATATGGCAAACAGGCCATCAAAAGGCTTCCCTGCTCTTCCTCTTCAGTCTTTCTTTTTTCACCAGGAAACAACCACACTTCCCCGGGAATGAGGATCTGATATCTGGCCATCAGGCTGATAACAATAATCACCATCAGGCCAGCAGTTATCGAAGGTAGCTCTGGCCCTGTCAGCCTTGTTATCAGGTTTTGTGTTGCAGCAAAGGTCAGCCCTGTAACCAGTAGTAAGGGCCAGATGGCAAGGGATTTCCTGATCCCCTTCCCCTTACCAAAGTAGACAGTTAAGTATATAACAATCAGAAAGGGTACTATTAAGGCACCCAGAAAATGAAAGTTTGCATTCCAGATAGAAGCATCCTCTAAAATCCACTTACTGAAAGGCTGATGAAGAGCTTCATGAATCTCCGGTTGATTGAGAGCTGGTGCCAGTCCACTCAAGACAGGGGTGCCCACTGCCCCAAAACTAACGGCAGGAGCATGACCAATTAGTGCAGTTATTGCAGCTGCCAGTGGCGGAAAACCAATTCCAACCATCAGGGGGGCAGCCAGAGCAGCCGGGGTCCCAAAACCAGAGGTGCCCTCAATTAGAGTTGCAAAACCAAAACCGATGAGTAAGGCCTGAATCCTGCGGTCAGCTGTGATACTGGAGAAACCCTTGCTGATCACCTCCAGATAGCCGGATAATTTCATTGTATTTAAAAGCAATACTGCACCAAAGACTATAATAAGGATGTTCAGAGCAGTGAGCACACCCTCCAGAGAGGCAGCCATAATCCAATCAGCAGGCATTCTCCAGAAGACCCGGGCAATAATAACCGAGAGCAACCAGGAAGGTGGCATGGCCTTAACAGCAGAAATATTAAAAAAAACCATCAGTGCCAGGGAGACAATAATTGGCATTGCACCCAGCAGAGCACGAATAATTAGAGATTCCACCCTCATCACTCCTGAGATCCTAATTTATGTGTCAACCCGGTACTGAGTGTAAATCCCCTTTTCCCTGTAATCTCATGTCAAAAAGATTAACCATCAACTACCTCCAGTTTCTTTCCCCGGTAAAGATACTGCCAGCCATTGATCCCCTCACAGCTGCCCTCAATACCCAGTTTGGAAAGTTTCTGCTGCAGCTCATCGGGAGTAAAGAAATGAGAGGGTTCTCCCAAAAACCTCTCAACCAGTCTGAGCATACGGGTTAACAGTCTGGCCCTGTCCAGTTCCAGAATTATCAGCTC
>CAZXKH010000219.1:0-4114 GCA_964641385.1 uncultured Clostridia bacterium
TCAGGGCATCTTTTGTGCCAGAAGTTCTCAGGGAGAACTTCAGTGATGTTGATCTTATTCTTCATGCCGGAGATCTGGTAGAAGAGCAGGTGCTCTCTTCTCTCGAGAAGCTGGCTCCTGTGGAGGCTGTGGCCGGCAATATGGACCCAGCCTGCTTACAGGAGAGACTGGGTAACAGTAAGGTGCTGGAATATCAGGGTTTTCGTATTGGCTTGATCCATGGCAGGGGTGGGCCTGAAAGGACTATCAATTATGCCCTGAACTTCTTTTCCAGTGTGGATTGTGTTGTCTTCGGTCATACCCATCAGCCTTACTGCAGGAGACATGGAGAGTTGTTACTCTTTAATCCCGGCTCTCCAACTGATAAACGTCATCAGGCCAGGTATTCCCTGGGCCTGCTCAGACTGGAAGAGGAGATAGAAGGGGAGATTATACATTTTGAGTAGAATTAAGAGCTTAAAGAAGAGTAATTTAAGATTGCTGGCCTTTGATATTGATGGAACATTGCTTAACAGGGAAGGTAAGGTTAATCCTGCAGTTAGAGAGAGGATAATTGCTTTAAAAGATAAGGGTCTCTATGTGACTCTGGCCACCGGTAGAATTTGGGATAGTGTGGTGGAGCTTAAGGAAAGCCTGATGCTTACTGAACCCCTTATCCTTCATAATGGGGCCTTAATTCAAGAACCGGAGGGGGGCAGGATCATCAGTGCCCGGCCCATTGAGTTAGCGAAAAATGGTGCACTGATAGAGTTTTTAATGGCCCGTGAGCCTGATTCATTATTCTGTAGCCTGTGCAGGGGCGAGGACCAAATCCTCTATCACCGGGAACCGAAGCACCCCTGGGCTAAGTATTTTATGGAGAGCTATCCTGAACAGGTAGCAGAACTCGATGGTAGATCACTGGAAAAGAGACCCCTGTTGAGAATATTGATCTATGGTGAGTTAAATTCTGTCCAGGGCCTCCGTGATGAGCTGCAGGAGAAGGATTGGGGTTTAAAACTGCTCTTTTTCCCCGGTCCGGAGAGGAAGAATGGTTACCTGGAGATCTTTAATCAGGATTGTTCAAAGGCCAGCGGGCTGCAGCTTTTGTGTCAGAGGCTGGGGGTTAAACCCCGGGAGATAATAGCCTTTGGAGATGATGTCAATGATCTGGAGATGCTGGAGTATGCCGGTCTGGGGGTGGCCATGGCTTCGGCTCCCTCCAGGGTTAAAGATCGGGCAGATCTTGTCATCTCTTCATCGACAGGTGATGATCTGGAAGGGGTACTGGATAGATATCTTTTTAACAAAAAAACCTTTAAGGAGGAGGATCCTGAGTATGAATGTCTATGATCAGGCCCATAAGCTGGCCCGTGCAATATCAAAGTCAGGTGAATACCGCAGCTATCAAAAGGCCAGAGAATCTTTGCTGAATAACGAGCAGGCCAGGGAAATGTTTGAGGATTATCGCCAGCTGGAAGAGGAAATAAGCAGAAAACATATGAGTGATGAGGAGGTTACAGAGCAAGAGATTAAGCGTCTCAGAGATATGAGGGATCTTTTATCCAGCCATTCTGTAATCAACGGCTATCTGCAGAGTGAAGAGAGGTTAAGTGTTTTACTGATGGATATTCAGCGTATAATTGGTGAGGCGGTGGATATGGGGCTTGATACTGACAGTGATGAGGACAGTCAGTTAGAGGTATGAAGATAGAACCTGGTTATCAGCGTTTACAGCAGGAAGGTCTTCTCTCTCTAAGGGCTGATAGACTCTTTCAATCCCTGGCAGACTGTCAGCTATGTCCTCATCGCTGCAGGGTTGATCGGCTCAAAGGAGAAAGAGGTTACTGTCAGACCGGCAAACTGGCCCGGGTGGCCAGTTATGCTCCCCATTATGGTGAGGAGACACCCCTGGTGGGTAGTGGGGGATCAGGGACCATCTTTTTTGCCCACTGTAATCTGCAGTGTGTCTACTGCCAGAACTATGATCTGAGTGTTGAAGGCAGGGGAAGAGAGGTGGAACCTGGAAAGCTGGCCGGGATAATGCTATCTCTCCAGGACAGGGGATGTAGTAACATAAATTTTGTTACCCCCTCTCATGTCATTCCCCAGATCCTTAAGGCTCTGGAGCTGGCAGCTAAAGAAGGACTCAATCTGCCCCTTGTCTATAATTCTGGTGGTTATGATCTGGCACCTGTCCTGCAGGAGCTGGAGCAGGTGGTGGATATCTACATGCCTGATATTAAGTATCTGGATCAGGAGCGGGCCCTTCGTTATTCAGGAATAGCTGACTACCCTCAGCGTGTCAGGGAAGCATTACAGACTATGCATGAACAGGTGGGGGTCCTCAGGCTGAATGACAGGGGTCTGGCCAGAAAGGGATTGATGATCAGACATCTGGTGCTTCCGGGCGGTCTGGAGGATACCAGGCGTATACTGGAGTTTATTGCAGGGGAGCTTTCTCCTGATACTTACCTGAATCTAATGGATCAGTATTATCCTTCCCATCAGGCCCATCAGTATCAGGACCTGCAGTCTCCTCTTTCCAGAGGGGAGTTCAGGCAGGCAGTGCGGATGGCTCAGGGGCTTGGTCTCAATAATCTGGCCTGATGGTCCTGCCTTGATCCTGACAGGAATTTTTAGTATGATAAAAATTGGGAGGTGTTAGTTTTATGAAGGTAACATTCTTAGGACATGCAGGTTTTTTGATTGAAACTGGAGATTGCAGATTACTTATCGATCCCTTTCTGGATGGGAATCCACTGGCAGTTCAGAGCAGTGATCAGGTGGAGGCAGACTACATTCTTCTAACTCATGGGCACAGCGATCATTTGGGAGATGCCCTGCCCATTGCCAGCCGCTGTGGGTCAACAATTATTGCCCCCTTTGAGCTGGCCACATACTGTCAGAAAAAGGGAGCCGATGTACACCCCATGCATATTGGGGGCGGTTTTAACTTTCCCTTTGGAAGGGTTAAGCTGACACAGGCCTTTCATGGATCGGCAATCGGTGAAGAGATGCTGGCAGGAGGCAATCCCTGTGGTTTCATTCTGGAGCTGGAGGATAAAGTAATCTACCATGCTGGAGACACAGGTCTCTTTGGTGATATGCAGCTGATTGGTGAGCTGTACGATCTTGATCTGGCCATGCTTCCCATTGGCGATAACTTTGTCATGGGGATCGATGATGCTCTAAGGGCAGCTGAGTTTATCAGGGCCAGAGCAATAATCCCCATGCATTATGGTACCTTTGAGGTTATCGACCAGGATCCCAAGCTCTTTGTTGAGGGTCTGCAGGCCATGGAGCTGGATACTGAGGCAATTGTGCTGGCACCGGGAGAAGATTATAACCTGTAAAGTATTAAGTTAAGGGCAGAGATTATCCTCTGCCCTTAACTTAATTTGTACAAATTTAAGTTACTACTTTATACCGATAACCAGGATAGATATTAAAAGACCAATCCTTCTGTTGCCCCAGGTGATGAGGCAAATGGCTGCATCCAGTTATCTGTGCTGCCGGAGACCTCTCTCTTTGCAGGATGAGTTCTCCCAGTCTATCCCGGAGATAGTAGCAATCTTAACTGATTTAATCCTGAGCTTCTTTTGTTGGAAATGGCTCATTATTATATCCTGTAGGGTCTGTTTTTTTAAGAAGTTCAGTACGGGTTATTATTGGTTTGATCCATCCTGGTGGCAGGTAGTATAGCCATCTGCAGGCTACAGGACATCAAATTATACTGAAGTTACTTCTTTTATTTCAGGGAGCTGTTCCTTTAGTACTTTTTCAATACCGTTTTTGAGCGTCATGGTGGACATGGGACAACCAGCACAGGCGCCCTTTAGTCTAACCTTAACAACTCCATCTTCTACATCAACCAGTTCTACGTCTCCTCCATCAGCTTGAAGATTGGGTCTAATTTTATCCAGAATTTCATTTACCTGTTCTTTCATATCTTTTCTTTTCACCTCCTGCAACTATTATTTCATATAATGATCTTTAAAATCAAGTATCTGCTCTGATTTTTTATCGAGATTGCTAATTTAAAACCTCGTCCTTGTTAAAGGGCGGGGATACAAATTAGGTGTGCCTCGTAGCTACAGGAACAGCGAAGGAGGATTTCGTCCGTATTGCTTTG
>CAZXKH010000220.1:0-4113 GCA_964641385.1 uncultured Clostridia bacterium
TGAGGGTCTTAGTTCATCAGAGCTTGAGGTACTGGAGGAGTTTCTATCAGCAGCCTCTGAGGAGGGAAGTAACCTAGGGAAGCTCATTGACCCTGAGTTCTCCAGGTTGTTCTCAGGTTCTCAACCTTCTATTGATGGTGAGGGTCTTAGTTCATCAGAGCTTGAGGTACTGGAGGAGTTTCTATCAGCAGCCGCTGAGGAAGATAGTAAGCTGGTTAAGCTGATTGATGTTGATGGTCTCTCCCAGTTGCTGGCAGAGCTCGATAACTCCTTAGCAGAGCATCAACTGGCTTCAGATGAGACTATAAATCTTGAGCCTCTACTGCTTGCGGCCACTGAGGTTGAAAATAAGCTCCAGGCCTTTAACCAGAACCAGCAGGAGCTGCCCAAAGATCGACTGGATAGCATGCTGAGTACTAAGGCAGCAGAGCTGCTGCAACACCTCCAACAACAGGAGTCTCTCTCAACAGAGGCTTTGAAGGCAATGGAGGAGCTGCTACCTGCAGGCTCTGGCGAGAAAGCTGTAGAAAATAAGCTGGACCTTCAACAGTCCCTGGATGACCTGCTCTTATTGCTGGAGGAAGGGGAACTTGTTACCACTGAAACCTTACAGAGGGTGAAGGAGGAGCTGGTTATCCTGGAAGAGCAGGGCCCGGAGGCACTCAGTGAGAAATCAATCCGGGATTTGAATCTACTTTTACTGACAGCAATATTTATGCCTCTGGAGAAAGCCACAGAGGGCAGCACAGGGCTGGAGGAAGCTCTTGCTGATTACAGCCCCTCTACTGAGATTAGAGAAGCACTGCTTGCTCTAACCAGAGAGGAGGGCCAGGAGGTAAGGCTCAGCGAAGGGCAACCCTTCAGGGAGAGTCATCAGACTCTAGAGCCAGCAAAGGCAATGGAGCCAGCAAAGGCAGTGGAACCAGTTGCAGAGATGACAGAGGGTGAAGTGTTTGAAGCTGTAGAAAAAATGGAGACATTAGCAGGAAAAGAACTCCCAATTAATGAACAGGAGAAGACTGCTTCTAATCCCAGTCAATTCAGAGATCTTCTTGCCTCTTTATTTCAGCGCCTGGATCTCACAGAGGAGATAAAAGCCATACAGGAGACTGATACTGGGCTCAACATAAAGAAGCTCTTTTCCATGGTGCAGGAAATTGTTGATCCTGAGCGGCTACTCTCAGGACTGCGGAGGATTTTTCAGAACAGCACTACCCTGAGTGAGGACCTCTCAGATACAGCTACCCCTGAGCTAAGGGCAGAGAGTGAAGCTGATAAGCAGCCTGACTTGAAGAGCCTGTTCTTAAAACACTATGGACAACAGGAGAGCAGTGGCACAGAGGGTCAGAACAAAGAACTTATTTCCTTAAGGGGAAATAGCAGCTTATCTTCTAAATTGTTCTTTGAGGGCTTAAAACTGGATGAACAGGAGTCTTTATTTCAGCCCACTACTCAGAGCCCCTTGCTTTCTGAGACAGGCCCCGAACCAGCTTCCATGCGCCACCTGCTGGCAGACCTCCACGATAACACCATGACAGCTGTCAGGGGAGGAACAGGGAGTGAAGCACTGAGAGAACAACTCCTGAAAGTTGATCTCAGGGAGTTAAATGTAGTGCCTGGAGAGGGAAAGTCCAGCAGTAATGGTCAGCAGGCAGAGCGAATCTGGACTGATTTCCTGCCACAATCAATCCTGGATAAGGAGCTGACAGGTGACTCTGAAGCACATATTTTGCAGGAGGAGATGACCCCCTGGCTGGAGGGAGAAAGAGTACAGCTTGATTTTTCCCGCAGCCTTGAGCATAACTCCTTGACGGCAAAGGATGCCGGAGATATGGAGGAGCTTATTACCCGACTCATCGGTGATATCAAGCTGAAGAACATTGATGATCTTACCAGGCTTGATGTCAGGCTTAAACCCGATTTTCTGGGTAAGATGCAGCTACAGGTAGAGATGGAGGATGGTCAGCTGACAGCAAGGATCTTTGTGGAAAGCGAGGAACTTCACCAGTTACTCAACTCCAACCTTAACTCCCTGCGCCAGAGCCTGGCCCGGGAGGGAATAGATCTCTTCGAACTGGATCTATCTCTGAACAGCTTTTCTATGCACCAGGGTGGAGAGAATAAGGGCAGCTGGAGTGGGGATAGTGAAGGAAGGAATACAGACTCCGGCCTTAAGGGTCAGGAGCATGAGCTGGAACTCTCCCCGGTGGATGAGCATCAGGAGCTAACTACCACGGGGATAGATTATAGAATTTAGGAGGTGCAAGGCCTTGCAACCAATGGAAGCCATTCAGGGAAGGGGAAATGTATTCTCTGATGGTATACAGATAGAGTCTGAGGATCAGATGCTGGGCAAGGATGATTTTTTGAAGCTGCTGATGGTCCAAATGCAGTATCAGGACCCCCTTGATCCAATGATGGACCAGGAGTTTGTGGCCCAGATGGCACAGTTCAGTTCCCTGGAGCAGATGTTACAGCTAAATCAGAACTTCTCTGATTATCAGAAGATGCAGCAGTACTCACAGCTCAGTTCTTTGATTAATCAGGAGGTTACCGCCCGTCATCCGGAAACCGGTGATGAGTTCAGCGGTACGGTGACAGGTATCAGCTTTGGTGATGAAAAGCCGGTGCTCAGGATTGGAGAGGTCCAGGTTGAACTGGATAGGCTGATTAGTATAGGTGATGTGCCGCGGGGTGAGGAATAATGGTTGAGAGTATTAATGGCAGGCAGCTGCCCCTGCAGGGAATACAGAAGCCACAGACTGAGGCTATCAAGAAGAAAGAGGGAAAGACTGATGGCAGTTTTGCTCAAATGCTGCAGGAGGTACAGGAAAAGGATCGACTCAACTTTTCTTCACATGCTGCCCGAAGAATCAAAAATCGGGAGATAAACCTCAATGAGAGTGATCTGCAGCGTATGGAGAAGGCAGTAGATCAGCTGGAGAAGAAGGGTGGCCGTGAGTCACTGCTTCTGCACCGTGATGTGGCCTACCTGGTGAGTGTGGATCAGAAGACAGTTATAACTGCTGTCGAGGGAAGACATACTGGAGACAGAATCTTTACCAATATCGATAGTGCTGTGATTATTGAGGATTAATGAGGCCGGACCCTCACGGGAAGCCTCAGGACCATGGACGGACAGAAGTGGTCCCACAGCCGATGATAAAAGGAGGTTTTTCCGTAAAACAATGATGCGATCAATGTTTTCTGGTGTAACTGGATTACAGTCACACCAGACCAAGATGGATGTAATCGGTGACAACATTGCCAATGTAAATACCGTTGGTTTTAAAGGCGGGAGGATTACCTTTCAGGAACTGATAAGCCAGACCATGTCACAGGCCACTCCCCCCACTGATAGGCGGGGTGGAATTAACCCCATGCAGATCGGAATGGGAGTGGGTATCGGTGCCATCAGCACCGACCATACAGAGGGCAGTTTGGAAAGCACAGGCGGCAAGAATGACCTGGCCATCCTGGGTAATGGTTACTTTGTACTCAATGATGGTGAAGAACGTTATTACACCAGGGCTGGAGCCTTTGACGTCGACAGTCATGGCAACCTGGTAAACAGTAGCAATGGTTATAATGTCCAGGGCTGGGCAGCAGATCTTGATGGCAGGATCAATACAGATACCCCTGTCAAAGATTTAACCCTTCCCCTGGATGAGAAGCTTGATGCTCGAGCCTCCACAGAGGTTATCTATACTGGTAATCTGAAATCAGGGGCCGAGGGGGGCACCACCGTCTCTGAAGAGATGATCGTCTACGATTCCCTGGGTGAAGCCCATCGTTTGACCTTTGATTTCGAGAAAAAGACCTTCCTGGAGGGCAGCAGCCATACGGTTAAGACCTGGATGGTGGAACATGATGATGTCGATCTGGTTAATATCGAGCTGCTTGACCCCGGGGAAGAGGGCGAGGATCTTGCAGTAGATTATACTATAGATGATGGAGAGGTAACCTTTGAAGTGACCCTGGCTACAGATGCTGATGGTGATATCATTACCACTGCTGCCGAGCTGGAGCGGGCCCTGGCCCTGACAGAGCTTGAGGTAGTGGGGGCTAGTGGTGATACAAATGTAATCAGGGGTGCTGAGAGTGCTGAGTTTG
>CAZXKH010000221.1:0-4097 GCA_964641385.1 uncultured Clostridia bacterium
ATTGACAAACCACTTGATCTGCCAGCCAATAGTACAACCCAGATCCCCTTTATTGAAAGAGATCAGGTCCAGATGAAAAGAGACTACCTCTTCCCAGCCTGGGAAAGAGAGGGACAGCTGCAGAGGATTGTGACCATTAAAAACACCGAGAAAAGAGGACTGGGAGAGGTGCTTCCGGCCGGTGCCATTAGCTTTTACCAGAGTAGAGATGGTGGCCCACCAGTCCTGACCGGTAGAGGCAGACTGGAACAGACCCCGGTTGGTGCTGAAAGAAGTATCTTGACCGGATACTCCTTTGACCTTGAAGGTAAAAGAAGAGTTGTCTCCAGGGAAGAACTGAATAGAAATGTGGTTCGGGAAGAAATGGAGGTCACCATCGACAACCATAAGGAAAAAAGAGTTAAGGTGCAGGTAGAAGCAGATCTGAGAGGTGGATGGGAGATAACTAAGAGAAGTACTGACTTTGAGCAGCTTGATGCCGATACAGCCCTCTTTGAGATAGAGGTTGAAGCCCAATCCAGTAAAAGCATTACCTATACCCGTTATCGTGGCTGATCATATTATATCAGAAAGATCTATTTCCATACCATCCTCAGCTGCCAGCACCCGAACTCCCAAATCTACTGTCAGCTGACTGGCCAGAGCATCTGGTCCAGCCCTAAGAATGCTCATCCCAAAATGAGTGAGAATAACACACTGAGGACGGATAGCCCTAACTATCCGGCAAACATCAGGTATCGAGAGGTGTTTAACTCTATCAACTGTAGGGGGATCCTTAATGACTGTATTAATCACCAGCAGGTCTGAATCCCGGTAGTCATCAATTAGTGCAGGCAAGAAGCGGGTGTCAACCATCAGTGAAAGTTTCAACCCCTGCAGGTCAAACTGTAGACCATAGGTCTCTACTCCATGATTATGGCGTATTGAGGTGCTAAAGTTAAGGGAGCCACACTGATAATCTTTACTCTCCTCCAGCAGAGTAATCCGATCCAGGAAGGAACGCAGATATTCCAGGATCACAGCATTCTCTCCCTCCAGACAGTCTGCAGGAGCAAAGAGTTCACCCCTCTTATTTAAGCCACCACCGGTCATGGCATCTATGATCACATTTACATCACTGGAATGATCGATATGAGCATGGGTGAGAATAACTGTCTCCAGCTCAGTAGCAGCTGTAGAATTCTTCTCAGCACACCTGACCAGGGTGCCAGGTCCAGGATCAATGATTATCTTTCTTCCCCCAGCCTGTAGAAAGAGGCCACCGGAGGAACGAAGTTGTCTGGCCACCACAAAACGAGCCCCCGCCGTCCCTAAAAATATTAGCTGGTCCTTCTTCTCCATCGACCTTACACCTCCTGAAAGTGAGCTCACCATAAAAAGAATACAGTATTGCAAATAAAAAGTAAAGGAGGAAAAGAAAAAAATCACACACAAATACCTGTATCCTCCAGCCCAGGGTAGTGATAATAAGAGCCTTTATGTAACAAAATAAATACCATGGAGATAAAATTCATCATCTACGGACTGGTGGGGTGGGGGCTGGAGATTCTATGGACAGGAATGGGATCAGCCCTGAGAGGCAGCCTCATCCTGGAAGCAACAACCTATCTCTGGATGTTCCCTATCTACGGCCTGGCTGTATTTCTGGAGCCCCTGCATGATGCTATCCGTGGTTATTACTGGTATCTGCGTGGCCTGATCTGGCTCTTGATCATCTGGTCCCTGGAATATGCAACTGGTGGTACGATCCTGCTTTTGATTGGAGAGATCCCCTGGGACTACTCCCTGAAGACAGAATGGCAGCTGGCAGGACTGATCAGGCTGGACATGGGCCCGGTCTGGTTTGGAGTGGGACTGCTCTTTGAAAGGCTACATGATGGACTGGATCAGCTGCTAAAGCTTTAGGCAATTAATATATTCAGGCTCTATTAATTCGGTCAAATAGGTTTTGTGTCCACAGTGATAAAAATCTTTTCCCTCTCTGGCTGCTGTACCGGCTCTGATCTTAAGGATCAGGGGTTTTGGATCCCGTCTTTTCCCCACCCTTTGGGCCTCTTTGAAATCTGAGGTTAGATGAACAAAATTTCTCTGCCCTGACTTCAATCCCTCTTTCATAATGCTTTCCTTAAAGCGACGCGCAGTTCCATGATAGAGCAGCTGGGGGGGATTTGCCCTTCTATAATCAGGATGCACACCTTCTATACTGTGGCCATAATTGGCCCTGATTCTCCGATTATCATCAAGCAGAGAATACCGACCCTTTGGGTCATTCTTCACAACATCTATAACCCTCTTTCTGGTAAGGTTTACGAAACCTCTTTCCTTCAAAGCCGCAACCAGCTCCCCCAGGGGAAGAGAAGCATCAGCTGCAATCTGCAGACCGAACTGCCCGGGGTCATGGCGCAGGATAAAGGACAGGGTACGGGATAGCCTGATATCTTCGCCAGTCATGATTCTTTTTCTTTCCCTGTTTTTTGATTTAGTAAATCCAGCAGCTCCTCCATATGATGGATAAAGCCCTCCACTTTAAGATCTCTTTTTTTCACCTCTAATACATCCCCCTGATAGAGGAGAAAGTTAACCCCGGCTCGCTCTGCAGCCTGAGCATCAATCCAGGAATCACCAATCAATATCCAGTCTTCAGGGCCCAGCTGCCGATATTTGTGGAGCAGGTACTCTATCCCCACCGGGGAGGGTTTTAGGGTCTCCATCGACTCCCGCCCTACAATATGATCAAAATATTTATATATTCTCCTCTCCTTCAACAGCTGGCAGGCCACAGGCTGAGAATTATTGGTCAGGACGTTGAGGGGATAGGAAGTGTATAACTCAGATAGCACCTCCCTTACTCCAGGCTCAAGGACTGCCCCCTCCATTCCCTTCTGTTCAAAAGCTTTAATGATCTCCCACATCTCCTGTAGAAGATCCCCATCCAGCCGAAAAGAGGATTTGGCTTGCTGAATTAGGGTTGCAACTGTCTGCTCTTCAAGTTTTATGCTGGGTGCCAGTACATCTTTACTCCTCAAATAGTTATAGACAGCAAGCTTCATCCCCATAAAGTCGATCTCAGAACTAACCAAAGTATTGTCCATATCAAAGATTATTCCCCTGATTTCTCCATCAAACACGAAAGCCTTCACATCCTTTCTCATCAAATATTAGCTATTGGCAGAAAAAAGAGGACCAGAGGTCCTTAAACAAGGCAGTAGATTAATTAAAGCTGATAAACTATATGATTGTGTTTTATTGCCATTCTTCACTGAAGCTACTGGTTGAACCTGAGAGTGTAGCCGAGGCAGAAACACCATCTTCACGTCTCAGGGTGGCTCTAACTCGAAAACTACTGGAGGTAACAGTTATATTGGCTGTACCTCTAACCAACAGCTCTCCATCGTAGAAACTGTCACTTATCGTCAGCACTACTCCACGGCCAGTATATCTTACCCGACCGGAATTGCTGTAGCTGAAAGGACCATGACTGGAATCACCGGAAACAGAGACCCTTCCCCGTCCCTCCTCCAGATTAGCCTGGATATTGAACCTGCCGGAAACACTGCCCGGAATGCTGGTTCTGTTAATGCTGCCACTGGCAGAAATAGAGCGAGGAACCTTACCCTCCTCCCACTCCCCATATTCAAACTCCTCAAGCTCTGCACGGGCCGATGGATCCCAGCTGATACTGGTCTGGTATCCAATCTGCAGGGCAAAGAGAAGCTGACTATCAAGCTCTTTAGCAGGTAGATGAAGGTAGCCCAGCTCTCCACCCCATCTCAGGTTATCTCCGATCAGTGGCCTTTCAAAGCCAGCTGTAAATTTTGAACCTCTAACATTAATTGTCACACCCTGATAATCAATCTTTGCTGAAAGCATTCCTCCTCCCAGATAAAAATCTGTCTCCCGGTAGCTGAGAGGTGAATAAAGCCGGCCACCATAGTGCCTGATACTGGCAGTAGTAGCTTCCCCCTCATAGCTGAGGGGAAGCCTGGAATAACCAAAGACCAGTCCCAGAAAGTCCTGTCTGGCCTCAACTGCAGCCAGGGGGAAAAAGCCATTAATTAGATTCAATCTTGCAGTCAGATCTGCCTCCTCCAGTCCTA
>CAZXKH010000222.1:0-1204 GCA_964641385.1 uncultured Clostridia bacterium
AATATTCTGAAAATAATAAGATGGTATAAAAGTTGCAAGTATATTAAGGTTAAAGCAATAATCCAATAGAAAGGAGAGATTTCATGGTCAGCAACTGCGTACGAGGCAACAATAAGCAGCACCGTAGTATGTACTTTGAATCACTCTCTGAAGCAGAATGTAAAGAAATTTATTTTGGCGCGCTGGAGGTGATGGAGAGGACAGGGGCCGATGTTTATGAAGAAGAGGCCCTGGAACTTTTCCGTGATGCTGGCTGCTGGGTTGAGGGAAATCGGGTAAGAATTCCTTCCAGTTTGGTGGAGTGGGCAATCAATGCTTCTCCCTCACGGGTTGTTCTCTGCAGTCGGGATGGCGAAAGAAGAATGTTTTTGGAGGGTAGAAAGACTTATTATGGTCCTGGACCAACCAATACTTATTATCGGGATCCCCTAACCTGTGAAAAGAGAAAACCCTTGAAAAAAGACAAGGTGGATGTGGCAAAGGTCGTGGATGCTCTTCCCAATATTGATTATGCAATGGATCTTGGAACTCCAAGTGATGTTACTGAGACCCTTGCTGATGTACATGCCTTTGAAGCCTTGCTCTTAAACACCACCAAGCCTATTGTGCACTGGGGCTTTGATGTGGAGCAGTACCAGTACATGCTTGAGATGGCCATTGAGGTTGCTGGCAGCCTGGAGGCTTTACAGCAGAAACCCTTTGTGGCCTTTTATTCCGAGCCCAGCTCTCCCTTACAGCACTCTGATGAGGCACTGGCCAAGGCACTTTTTGCGGCCAGAAATAGGCTGCCTCTGGTTTATACACCCTGTGTAATGGCCGGAGCAACCACACCTGCAACTATGGCGGCAGTGGTTCAGCTTGGTCTGGTGGAAAGCCTGGTTGGTCTGGTTGCTACCCAGCTATTATCTGAAGGAAGTCCCTTTATCATGGGTGGAGTCTATTCCAATATGGATATGCAGACAACCATCTTTTCCTATGGTAGCCCAGAGTTTAATGTAATGCAGGCTGGAATTGCTCAGATGTCAAATTATCTGGATATTCCTGTCTTTGGTACTGCCGGTTGCACAGACTCCAAGACCATTGATGGTCAGGCAGCAATCGAGGCCAGTTTCTCCATTCTTACTGCTGCTCAGAGTGGGGCCAATCTGGTACATGATGTTGGATACATGGAGTTTGGTTCCACCGGCTCACTGGAGCAGTTGAC
>CAZXKH010000222.1:1214-4089 GCA_964641385.1 uncultured Clostridia bacterium
AATAATCGGTATGGTGAAAAGAATTACCAGGGGTATTGAGGTTAATGAAGAAACCCTGGCTGTAGATGTAGTGGATCGGGTAGGTCCCAGTGGCCACTTCCTGCAGGATGCTCATACCAGCAAACACTTCAAGGAACAGACCTGGTTCCCAACCCTGATGAACAGGATGCGCTATGACGAGTGGAAGCTGAATGGCGGTACCACAATGGGAGAAAGGATCAGAGAAAAGATCAAGGGTATCCTTGATAGCCATCAAGTGGAAGAGCTGCCTGAGGAAAAGGTCAAGGCTATCCGGAAGATTGTTGAAAAAGCTGAAAAGAATCATGCCAGTCAGGAATAATCAAAATAAATATTAGGTAAGGAGTGATTGCTTTGATTGAAGATCTAAGACAGGGAGTTATTAAGGGCGATGAGCAGGGTGTTAAGGACCTGACTCAGAAGCTGATAGATGAGGGCTTAGAGCCCCTTGAGATAATTAATAACGGTCTTATTGCAGGGATGAGTGTTGTTGGTGACAGGTTTAAGAAGGCCGAAATGTATGTGCCTGAGGTTCTAATGGCCGCCAAATCCATGAAGTCCGGTATGGAACTGGTCAAGCCCTTAATTGCTGAGGGCGATGTTGAGGCTGCCACCAAGGTACTGATGGGTACTGTTAAAGGCGACCTGCATGATATAGGTAAGAACCTGGTTGGTATGATGATGGAGAGCAGCGGTTTTGAGGTTGTTGATGCCGGTGTGGATATTACTCCTGAGGAGTTTGCAGAAATGGTTAAGGATGAGGAGCCGGATGTATTGGGCCTCAGTGCTCTGTTAACTACAACTATGCTGGCCATGCGAGAGACCATTGAAGTGCTTGAAGAAGAAGGACTTCGTGATCAGGTAAAAATTATCATTGGTGGCGCGCCAGTAACATCTGACTTTGCAGAGGAAATCGGTGCTGACGGTTATGCACCCGATGCTGCATCTGCTACCGAGATCGTTGAAGAATTATTAGCATAAGGAGGTGGATTGAATGCAGAGTAACTACTGTGTAGATAATTCAACCCAGATGAGAGTTCTAACCGATGACCAGTGTCAGCAGATCCTGGGTGCTGCAATGGAAATTCTGGAACGCACTGGTGCTCTTTATCACAATCAGAAGGCTGTTGATATTCTTAAAAAGGGTGGCTGCGATATCGATGATAAGCTGGTGAAGATTCCTTCCCGCATGGTTGAAAGGTCTCTCCGTCAGGCACCAATGCAGATAACCCTTCATGACAGCAGGACTGGAGAGAGAAGATTGGTGCTGGAGGGAGACAATTCTTACTTCGGCTGTGGTTCTGATACTCCCTTCACCATCGATCCCTACTCTGGTGAGCGCAAGCAGGCTACCAAGAAGAGTGTTGCTGATGCCTGCCGGGTAATGGATGGACTGCCCAATATCGACTTTATTATGTCCCTGGGTATTGTGCAGGATGTATCACAGCCCATCTATGATCGTCATCAGGTTGAGGCCCAGATTCTAAATACCTCCAAGCCGATTATTACCACTGCCACCGATAAGGTTGGTTATTCTGATATTATCGAGATGTGTGAGGTAGTAGCAGGGGGCGAGGATGAGCTGCGGCGTCATCCCTTTATGACCCTTTATGCTGAGCCTATCTCTCCTCTGGTACACAATGAAGAGGCTGCCGATAAGCTGATGGTTGCTGCTGAGAAGAGTCTGCCGGTTGTCTATACCCCATGCGTAATGGCCGGTGCTACAGTACCAGCCACCATGGCCGGTGTGCTGGCTCAGGGTCTGGCTGAAAGTCTTAGCGGCCTGGTGCTTAACCAGCTGACACGGCCTGAGGCTCCCTTTATCATGGGTGGTGTCTTCACCATTATGGACATGCAGACAACCATCTTCTCTTACGGTGCTCCTGAATTCGACCTGCTGATGGCAGGGCTGGCCGATCTTTCCCGTTATCTGGATCTGCCAATGTTTGGAACTGCCGGATGCACTGACTCTAAGGTTGTAGACGAACAGGCCTGCATTGAGGGTGCTCTTTCCTGTCTGCTCAGCGCTCAGGGTGGAGCCAACCTGATCCATGATGTGGGATACATTGAGCATGGAAATACTTCTTCTCTTGAGTATCTGGTAGTCAATGATGAAATAATTGGCATGGCCAGACATATCGTCAATGGTATGGATGTTAACGAAAAGACCCTGGCCCTGGATGTAATTGATAAAGTAGGGCCTGGTGGCCACTTCCTCGGTGAAGAACATACCATGGAAACTCTAAAGACAGAAACCTTCTTCCCTGATCTGATGGACAGACAGAGGTATGAGAACTGGGAGAAGGATGGCAAGAAGCGTCTGGAAGAAAGGGCCAATGAAAAGGCCATTGACATTCTAGAAACACATGAAGTTGATCCTTTGCCCAAGGAAACGATAAAGAATGTAAAGGCTATCGTAGAGAGGGCAGAGAGCAGTCTGTAAGTATCTCCCCCTAGATATAGAGGAGGATGGAGGAGGACGTTTGAAACGTCTTCCTCCAACCATCTCGGTTTTTAGTAAGTTTTTTTGGAAAGGAGAACAGGGGCATGAAGTTGATTGCCTGTGAGACAATTAAAGATGAAATAGAAGCTATAGCAAAGGGAAGAATGAAGACGGAGTATATCGACTATGCACTCCATCGCTGGCCAGAGCGTCTACAGGAACGTTTACAGGAAAGTATTAACAGTTCTGTTGATATGACAATACTGTTGGGTTATGGACTCTGCTCTCAGGGCCTGATTGGCCTTAAATCTGAGAGACAGAGGTTTATTATTACCAGAGTGGATCATTGACTCTCACTTATATTTGGATGCCACCGACGCTATAGGGAGGAGATACAGCGCTCACAGGGAACTG
>CAZXKH010000223.1:0-4086 GCA_964641385.1 uncultured Clostridia bacterium
GAAGGCTGAACCCGGCTGGCGCCTGGCCGAGACTGCCCGGTTAAACTGGCTCTGTGCGTAATCGGTGCCACCAACCATGGCCCTCAGGGCTCCACTCCTGGGCTCCATAACCACCACCGCTATCTCAGGCTGCTCTCTTTTTGCTGGCTCCAGGGGCAGATTTTCCTGTATTACGGCCTCAACCTGCTGCTGGATGCCCTGATCAAGGGTGGTATGGATTTCAAGGCCGGAGTGCATGATCTCCTCTCTCTGGCCTGTAATGCCCTTCTCCTTAAGGCAGGAGAGCAGGTAATCTACGAAATAGGGGGCGGTGGGTTCTTTCTCCCTTGGGATTTCAATTTGAAGGGGTTTTTCCTGGGCCCTATTTTTCTCTTCACAGGAGAGCATACCCAGCTCTTCCATCCTGCTGAGGACCAGGTTTCTGCGCTTTAGGGCCTCCTCCTCATTAAGCAGGGGGGAGTAGAGGGCAGGGGCCCTGGGGATACCGGCCAGCATTGCCAGCTGTGCGGTGGAGAGTTCCTCTAAGGGCTGGCTGAAATAAAAGTGTGCTGCCTCCAGAACTCCGTAGATACCATGGCCAAAGTAGATAGTATTTAAGTAGTGACTGAGAATCTCCTCTTTGGAGTAATTTCTTTCTATTCTAAATGACAGGATCAGTTCATGCAGTTTGCGCAGCAGGGTTTGTTCAGGGCTGAGGTAGATATTCTTGGCCAGCTGCTGGGTGATGGTACTGCCTCCCTGGACCACTCTACCTGCCTGCAGGTTGACCCTGAAGGCTCTCAGCAGGGCCAGGGGATCAACCCCCTGGTGCTGATAGAAACGGTGGTCTTCAATGGCGACCATGGCTTCCCTTAGTCGAGCAGGGATCTCTTCTGGTTTAAGGCTTTGAGCTTCAGATGATCGGGGTTTAAAGGCCTCTCCCCGGTGGTCATAGAGGGTGGTGGTTTGTGGTCTGGATTCTATTTCATCCAGATCCATCAAATAGAGGTTGGAGAGGATTAGCAGGGCAAGACTGAAAAATAGCAGTAAGAAGAGAACTCTAAGGAGCAGAAAGAGGGATTTTCTATTCATCGCGATATTCCTCCTGTGGGTAATATTTTTTCAATTTACCCCCGGGAGTATACTCTCAGGTCAGCTCCCTTTCCTGGTTTAGCTCTGAGCTTTTTAAATGGAGGTCACGCTGGGGGAAGGGAATCTCGATCTCATGCTCCTGGAAGATCTCATTGATGGCAAAGTTGAGATCACTGCGGATAATCCACTGATGGTGTGGTGAAGAGAGCCAGACGGCCAGGATAAAGTCCAGGGAGGAAGCACCAAACTCCCGGAAAAATACTCGGGGTTTGGGGTACTTGAGCACATCGGAGTGTTCATCAGCCACCTTCATCAGCAGCTCCTTGACCAGCTCCACATCACTGCCATAAGCCACTCCCACCGGGATATCAATTCTGATGGTGGGGTCTCCATGGGACCAGTTGATAACATTGGAGTCAATAAACTGAGAGTTGGGCAGGATAATGGAGATGTTATGCAGGGTGACCACGGTGGTTGATCTGATATTAATATCCTGGACATCACCCACCACATCTCCCACGGTTACCCGGTCTCCAACCTTGATGGGGGCCTCAAAGAGCAGGATCAGGCCGGAGATAAAGTTGGAGGTTATGTTCTGGAGGCCAAAACCAACACCAACACCCAGGAAACCAAAGAGGACAGCCAGGCTGGTCAGATCAACATAGATCTGTACAACAAATAGAAATCCAGCACTGATGATGATATAATGCAGTAGACGGGAGAAGGTGTACTCCAGTGAAGGGTTAAGGTTCAGATAGGGAAAGACCCTTTTCTTGATCAGGCTTCTTCCTTTTTTGGAGATAAAGAAGGTTAAAAAGACTACCAGAGCTGTAAGTAGCAGTGATAAAAGGTTAACCGGGTTATCCTTGATGTGAAAGAGGGTATGGGTAAAGATTATATGAATGTAGGAGAAGACCAGTCTGACAGTATCTATGAAAGCCATTTATAACCCTCCCTGTATTGTTAAACCATTTTTTTAACAATATCAAAGCGGGGTACAAAAGTCAACAGCTGGTTGATTTTTTACTGCCAGTATGTTATCAATAGTAGCTGGAGGTGAACATAAATGAGTGAAAAAGAAGATCAATTTAAGACCAGACGTCTGGATCCCTTTCGATTGCAGGTGGGGGAGGCCATAATTTATGTTGATCAAAGGCTGGGACAGGATATCTCAACTCAGGCCCTAAGTCAGGTCTATGAGGCGGGCAGACTACCCGGTTCCAAAGTTGTGGTTATGCCGGATATCCATGTGGGTTATGGCCTCCCCATCGGTGGGGTGCTGGCCAGCCGGGAGCTTATCTCGGCCGAGGCGGTGGGAGTTGATATTAACTGTGGAGTAAGTCTCTCAACCCTTGATGTAAAAGGAGAGGAACTGGAATCTCAGCTAAGACCCCTGTTGAAGGCGATTATGAAGCAGGTCCCGGCAGGGGTGGGAAAGGGTAACCCCTTTCTGAGAGACCGCTATGATTACCGTCAGGGACTGCTTGGTGTTCTGCTTAAGGGAGCGGCTTTCATCATTGAGGAGCTGGGACTGGGAGATAGAGATGAGCTTTCTGCCATTGAAGATCAGGGCCAGCTTAAAGTAGATGAGGGAGTTGCTAAAAATTTGCTTTCACACCTCTCTGCCAGAGAGATAAAGAAACACTGGCTTCAGCTGGGTACCCTTGGTTCTGGAAACCATTTTATCGAGTTTCAGCTGCCTGAGACAATATATGCAGCTGAGAAGGCTGAGGCCTTTGGTATTCAGGCATCAAGACCCCTATTGATGCTCCATACCGGTTCCCGGGGCCTGGGCAACAATATTGCCCAGCACTATATTAAGAGTTTTAAAAAGAGTGCTTCCAAATATCAGATGAAGAAATATAAGCTGACGGCTTTACCCGCTGACTCAGAGGAAGCCCGGGAGTATATGAGTGCCATGAATGCCATGGCCAACTATGCCTTTGCCAACCGCCAGCTGATCAGATATCTGCTGCGGCAGGTGCTTGAAAAGAGACTGGGCTCGGGGTTAAAGATAAAAACTGTCTACGATCTGGCCCATAATATTGTCAAGCTGGAAAAACACCAGGGTAAGGACTATTACCTGCACCGCAAGGGTGCTACCAGGGCCTTTCCCCCCGGCCATCCGGAACTGACCCGCCCTGATTTCAGAGCCCTGGGCCAGCCGGCATTGATACCAGGCTCCATGGGTACTCCCTCCTATCTGGTGACTGGAACTCAGAAGGCCCTTGAAGAGACCTTTGGTACTGTCAGCCACGGCTCCGGAAGGGTGATGTCCCGGAGACAGGCCAGAAGGGAGTTAAACAAAAAAGAGTTTAAGCGCTTTCGGAGGGAAAACTATGTCTTTTCAGGTTCTGGCGATAATCTACTTGATGAGGCCCCTGAGGCCTATAAGGCCAGTGCAGACATCATTCATATCCTGGAGGGGGCCGGGTTGATTGAACCGGTGGTCTCCTTACGACCCCTGGGCACCATCAAGGGCTGATTATCCTTGCAATCCCCGCCGGCTGTGTTATAATACTTATGTGAACTACAGGAGGGGAATGATTCAGTTCGATGGCTATTTCTGATGACAATCTGGGATTTTTATATATCTTTCTGGCCAGTTTTTTGTGGGCTACCATTGCGGTGGTGGGCAAGGTGGCTGTGACTATGGGTGATTCCATCACCATCATTGTCTTCAGGATTGGGATGGCCTTTCTGCTGCTAACAGCTATAATTCTAATCAGGGGTAATTCAGTCCGGGTCAGCAAGAAGGACTTTCTGCTTTTATCTGCCATGGGCCTTTTCAGCTGTTCCTTATTTCATATCTGTTACTTTCTGGCCCTGGAGCGGATTACAGCCTCCATGACCGTTGTCTTACTCTATGTATCTCCGCTCTTTGTGCTAATTTTTTCTGCTCTTTTTCTCAGTGAGCGGATTACTAACATTAAAATATTGAGTATATTTTTAACCTTAAGTGGCTGTTTTCTGGTGGCAGAGGCCTTTGATGCTGCCATTCTGCAGCTTAATCTG
>CAZXKH010000224.1:0-2123 GCA_964641385.1 uncultured Clostridia bacterium
GTCAATAAAGTCATCTATTTTTTGAGCTATCTGCTCTGTAACTATATAGTTATTTATCTCCTCGGTGGCAGAAGTTTCGGAATAATCGCCCACTTTAATAACAGCCTCTATCTCTTCCTCAAAGTTCATTTTAAACAGGTCTTTAATCTCCACTTCCTGGACCCCCCTCACAGTGTTTTTATCTTTACAGGATTATTTTTAGGTAACTTCCCAACCAAAAAAGTTATCTAAATCAAATGGCCGCGATAATCGCTGGCCTTCACAGCATCTAAGAAGTAAATGCGCTCTTTCACCCTTATATTCTCTGTAATAGTGCCTGGATAGAATATAATCAAAGGACTCTTACACTTTCTTACTACTTCCGATTCCAGAATATCATTATTGCGAATATCTGTCCCGTATAAAATGCCAGTTCTCAGCAAAACTGGTTTCTTACTCTCTGCTTCGGCCTTTTCAATTTCGGCTAAAATTAAATCCAGTAAATCTTCATAATCTGAGCTGTCATCTATAAAAACAGAGGTGGATCGATAATTTTTATACATTTTCATAAAATCATTGAGACCGAATTTATCGACATATTCTACAAAGAGATCAGCCAGATCGATGATATACTCATTACCATAATCCTCTCTGGCTCTTTTAAGATAAGCCTTTTCCTCAGCTGGAGGATAGACTACTATCAGGGCGTTAACTCCCTGAGCGGTGGGCCACTTACCTTTGTCCTTATTGATAGCAATTTTTAAATCATTAAACTTGCTTTCCAGGCTCTTATCTAAAGATTGCATCAATAATCTCCTCTCTTTCGTAATTCAGCTCAAAGGATACATTTCGTTTACCAGCAAAATTGAACTTATAATACCCAGCCAGTGAACCCTGCTTTAAAAGCTCTATCCTTTCTTCTTCCTCCAACATTAAAGCAAGGTAGAGAGCTGACTCATATATTTCATGATCATCTTTGCCTGCAGCCTTAGATAGATAAACTATGTAGGTAATAAGTTCCTTTGAAGGGTAAGGGTAAGCTATCATGCTTTTAAATCTATTTTCTGGTTCGAAGAAACTTAGTTTTTTCATAAAAGAAATGTATCTTGACGATAATCTCTTTAATGTGCTCTCACTCAAGTTCATATCTTCATCATCTTTTTTTAACTCAATTAAAAAATCATAAACCTCCTTTGAAGTAATTAATCTCCTGTTCTCATGATACTTTTTCCAAATTAAATCTAGGGTTAGCTTTTTTAACAGGTCATTTTGCCGAAATATCTCTAAATACAAGACTGTTTTTTTATACTTATTATCAGGGTAATCGCTTGCAAGTGTGTTTATAAAAAACATTCGGTCCTTACTATCTAGATCTTTTAAAAACAGTCTTTTTATAGCCTCATAATAGTTCTTTCTGGTACTTGACATATTTATACCAAAAGCATTATTTTGAATAAATTCATTTTTAACTTTATCTAGGTCCCCCCACTTTGCATAAAAACTAATAGTTTCAATAATTATATTTATGCTAGTTATAGAGCCTAATTTAGATAATTCTGTATTATAATCTGGCAAAACCCCCACTCCTTTGCTTCGGAATAATATTTCAGCTATGTATTTATCCTTTCTAAAGACACTCTCTAATTAATTATTTCAATATCCAATAATCAATATTGGTTGTTATGACAAGGATAGCTCAAAAAATTATATTTTATATCCAAGGCCTAAAAGTAATTAATCAAAAGTGTTCTAAACACCTGTCAGGCCTTACAGATAGCAAATGAGTACCTGAATATATTTATCCCCTTCTTCTATCTTTTTCGATTTTTTCTTCCTGTTCCTTTATGTACTCCAGGAGCTTCTCTTCCCTAATCCTCCACATGTTTCCCGCCTTAAAACCTTTGACTTTCCCTTGGCGCAGCCATTTTTTCATTGCCACGGGAGTAACTTTTAGGATCTCGCTTGCTTCTTCTGGAGTTAACACCTTCACTGTTGATCCTCCTTCACGTATATTAACGATTGTATTAGTATATTTCTATGTTTTTAATGGCATATCCTTTCTTTTACATTACTTTCTGTTCATATTATTGGTCAATCTAATATCAAACACAACATTATATCTGCATTTGATCTACGACAGGCCT
>CAZXKH010000224.1:2133-4083 GCA_964641385.1 uncultured Clostridia bacterium
TCTATTTACACGCTACTACCTAAACACCCTTCTCTATTTTTTCTTCCTGTTCCTTTATGTACATAACACTTTACCTTCGTTTGATCTACGACAGGCCTAATAGCTCCATACAGAGACTTGTTTTTCCTCCATGACTAAATACCTATGTTTTGGGAATAAGCTCTCAGAATGGAAAATATGAGCTTACAGACAACCCCAAGACCTAATCCTCTTTGTCAATCTTATTTTTTTGACCTCCTTTAAAAATAGATCATCCTTTTCTTTTTCTCTTTCCATAAATTATAAAACCAGCTGCTATTAAAATATAAATTACGGTGAAATTTAAAAAGATATCCCGGTAAGCATTAGGATGTAAATCTCTAAAAAAACCACTAATCCAAACCAATAAAAATATTGCTCCCATGGTTACTGCATAATGCAGAGAATAAATAGCTGTTACCGGCCAATCTGGAAACAGATTAAATATTAAAATACTGCCAATCCCAATGAACGTAACAGCAAAGCGGATTAATAGATGAAAATGAGTATCTGTGGTTTGCCCCTGTAATATGGCTATACCAGAACTGGTTACTGTCAATACTGTATAAACAATACATATCAATATAAGTGCGTATTTAAGACTAAGTTTTATTCTCATTTTTTATTTTCCTCCAGGATGAACTTTTCCATTAGATAAATTAAGAAAAAACTTAATTACAAATTTCCTTTAAATACTGTCTTATTTTATCTCCTGCTTCTTCATTATGTATTGCAAAATCAATAAAAGATTTATAATAGTCCTTAAGATTTGGTGAGGAAGGAAATATACTCTTTGCTTCTGTATGTCTATGTCTTTGGTGTTATCTTATAGCTGAGGCTTAAGCATACGCTCTATTTTTAGTCAGTTAACTCATTATCTTCAAATTCTTTTATAACCTCGCCAATAGTTTTATCTTTTTTTGACTGTCTTCCAATTACCAAAACTACAGCTTTTTTATCCCAATTAAGGGTAACAACATATGGCACTTTTCTGTTTTTATTTTTTTGCAGAGGGTAGACTCTTATTTCACAATTAGATATGAAATTTTCAACTTCTTCTACTTCCCATTCATTTTTATGAAGGAAGGTATTTGATACTTTCCATTTACCCCTATTGTTCCTGCCAACAGTTACCTCAATTATCTTATTATAATCAAGAACAATACCTTCAAAGCCAGCTGCTAAATCAGGTGGAATACCTAATTCAAAAATTCTTTTATCCCTTAATTTTTTTTCTGGAATTATCTCAAGTTCAAATCCATTCTCCCATTCAATAATTTCCATGGTTCACTCATCCTTTCTCATATTGTATTTTACAACTCTTTATGTGCATAACATTATACCTTCGTTTGATCTACAACAGGCCTAACAACTCCATACAGAGACGTATTTTTCCTCTATGGCTAAATACCTATGTTTTGGAAACAATCTCTCAGAATGGAAAATATGAGCTTACAGACAGCCCCCAGACCTAATCATCCTTATCTATCTTCAAATTTGGTGAGGAGGGGAATATACTCTTTGCTTCTGCCAGTTCCTTTTTAAACCTTTCTACCAATGCGTCATCCAGTATATCCTTGGTGCTATCTGATAGCTGAAGCTCAGGTATACGTCCATAATCAACCAGGAATTGAAGAATAGCATAATCCAAAGACTGCTTCACACCTTTTGAAAGATCACCTTTCTCCTCAATGGGCTTAATTAGCTCATCCAGATCGCATAAAGCAGCTTCTATCTCTAGGAAGGAAGCATATATTTCGATCATCCTATTCCTTATTTCTTCATCTTTCATTTATCACCACACCCCTTTTAGGAGTAATGCAACAAATTAGAATAGCTGAAATGAGCTTTATCGTTAAACCCCCATAAAACGACAATAGGCTATTTAACACATGAGCATTATAAGCAATTAATGAACATCTAAAACAGAGA
>CAZXKH010000225.1:0-4058 GCA_964641385.1 uncultured Clostridia bacterium
GAGATAATGGAACGGAGTACATGTATTTCTCAGATAAGGATGGAGCCAAACAATATGCCCATGGACTAAATGGATCCTTTACCTTAAGAGAGACAAATCTAGAAGACGTATTCTTCGATTATACCTGCAGGAGGGTGCATTGAGATGGAAGTTATCACCATTCTCTGGCGAGAATTCATCTTTTTCAAGAGAAGATGGTTTCAGATTACCAGCTCGGCCATAGTCAGTCCTCTTCTTTATCTGATTGCCTTTGGCTGGGGTATGGGTCGCAATGTGGTTGTGGAGGGTCACAGTTACATGCACTTTATTATCCCTGGTATTATTGCCCTGACAACCATGAATACCAGCTTTAATGCAGTATCTGTGCGCGTAAATATTTCCAGACTATATGAAAAATCCTTTGAATACTACCTGACAGCACCTGTCAAAATGTCACTTCTTACCCTGGGGCAAATCCTGGCCGGAGGTTTAAGAGGAATGTATGCTTCCCTTCTTATCCTGCTGGTTTCTCTTCCCTTTGGTGTTCATCTGAATATCAACCTGGCCTTTCTTGCCACCTGTCTATTAAGCTGCCTTCTTTTTTCTGGCTTTGGGTATTTTGCAGCCATGATTATTAGCAGTCATTATGATATGAGTCGCTTTACCACCTTTGTCATTACACCCATGACCTTCCTCTGCGGGACATTTTTTTCTCTGGAGCGCATGCCACCTCTGGTTCAGAGCCTGATAAACATCTTACCCCTTACCCATGCCTCAGAGAGCCTGAGATCAATAGCACTGGGGGGAAGCCTGCGACCTTTATCCTTTGTAGTCCTTGCCTCTTATTTGATTTTTTTTTACACCATGGGATTCATAGCCAGCTATAGGGAAGCAGAATAATATTGAGATACTAAAGAAGAATTTGATATAATTAGTCAGGTGATCTCTACCAATAATATTGTGTTAAACAGAGGAGTGAAAAATTGTATTTAACCAACCTGTCAACATCATCTAGGGACCTTGGTATTTTTGACCTTGACTGGAATAAGGTTATTGATTTTTAAAGACAGAACAGGCTTGATGGGCTAGAGCTCTTTATATATGGTGATGAGTATAATCTTAATGAAATACCCTCAGAGTATATAAAGGGTCTTCACCTCAGGTACTGGCCCATGTGGCTTGATTTCTGGAGAAAAGATTATGATGAACTGCTAAGACAGTTCGGACACCAGGAGAATATAAAGACCTTTTATAGAGGCTTAAAACCCCATGTTTTAGTCGATCATTATCAGCATGAACTAAAGATCGCAAAAAAACTCTCTGTTGAATATATGGTTTTTCACGTGGGTCATGTACGCCTTAAAGATGCTTACAGCTGGAATTTTTCATATGATGATCGGGAAGTACTCTCAGCTGCAGTAGATCTAATTAACCAGAGCTTCCCTAAAAAGGACCTGGGAATAACCCTCCTTTTTGAAAACCTGTGGTGGCCTGGATTAACCCTGCTGGATAGAGAACTTACCCAGGATTTCTTGAAGAGTATTCACTACCCCAACAAAGGCCTATTACTCGATCTATCACATTTAATGATTACCGAACCTGAGCTCAAGCATGAACATGAAGCAAAGGACTATATCATTGATAAAATTAATGGATTGGGAACCTTAAAAAAGGAGATCAGGGGAGTCCATATAAACAAATCCCTTCCTGGAGAATACCTAAAAAGAGACCATTCTGATCAACTGGAAAGGATAAATCTTAACAACAATTTTTGGAAGCAGGTCTTTAAAGTAAAGGACCATATAGATCAGATTGACCGTCATCTTCCCTTTAAGGATCCCTGCCTGCAGGAGATTATTGCTCTAATTAATCCCCTTTATTCAGTATTTGAACTGGTACCCGATAACCTTGCCGAGTTTACTGAACAGATCAGAGCTCAGAATATGGCCCTGGGAAGATAGAAAAAGAACTTGAATTGCACACCTACATCTTGTTTTTTAGTAAATATCTTCATTTATTTGTCATTGTATTTTTAGGCCAAACAAAAAAGAGCCCTTGACTCAAAAGACTCTAAATAAAATCATATTAATAAATGGCGGAGGGAGTGGGACTCGAACCCACACACCTTTCGGCTTAACCGGATTTCAAGTCCGGCCCCTTGCCAATTCGGACATCCCTCCACCTCTATTCTATGCAAAATTGTACCGTATTAATTATTGTTTGTCAAGTTCAATTTTTATTATGATTATGCTTTAATTCTATCTATACCCCCCATATAGGGACGTAAAGCTTCTGGCACAGCAATAGTACCATCCTCTTCTTGATAGTTCTCAATAATTGCTGCCAGAGTTCGACCCACAGCAACACCAGAACCATTCAAAGTATGTACATACCTGGCTCCAGCTTTGGGTTCGGGCCGATACCTTATCTGTGCTCTCCGGGCCTGAAAATCCTCAAAGTTACTGCAGGATGATATTTCACGATAGGCATCATAGGCCGGCATCCAGACTTCCAGATCGTACTTCTTGGCAGCTGTAAAACCAAGGTCACCGGTACACATATTCATAACCCGGTATGGAAGTCCCAGGCGCTGGAGAACAACCTCAGCGTTATTAACAAGAGTTTCCAGCTCCTGATATGATGTCTCGGGTTCAACGAACTTAACCAGCTCAACCTTGTTAAACTGGTGCTGACGTATAATACCCCTGGTATCCCTACCGTGTGCACCTGCCTCAGAACGGAAACAGGCACTGTAAGCAACATGGTAGATTGGGAGCTGATCAGCATCAAGTATCTCTTCACGGTACATATTGGTAACTGGCACTTCGGCAGTGGGGATCAGATAATAGTCCTTTCCAGCACACCTGAATAGATCCTCTTCAAATTTGGGCAGCTGACCGGTACCGGTCATACTATCAGAATTAACAATAAAGGGTGGGAAAACCTCTGTATAACCGTGCTCATCAAGGTGTACATCCAGCATAAAAGTTATCAGAGCCCTTTCCATTCTGGCTCCAGCACCTTTTAGAAAGGTAAAGCGTGAACCTGCCACCTTCCCCCCTCTGTTGAAATCAAGGATATCAAGTTCCTCTCCCAGTTCCCAGTGGGGTTTGGCAGGAAAATCAAAATCCCTGGGTTCCTTCCAGGCACGCACCAGTTCATTATCATCTTCTGTACTGCCAACAGGGACATCTTGATGTGGGATATTGGGAATCTGTAACATTAACTGCTCAAGTTCCTGCTGGCAATCATTTATTTCATCGTCCAGCTCTTTAATTTGGGCAGATACTTCCTGCATTTCCTCAATTAATGAAGAAGCATCCTCCCCACTGCGTTTATATTCTCCTATTAGCTTAGAGTTTTTATTGCGTTTATGTTTTAGTTGTTCTACCTGATATAACAGCTCTCTTCTTTTTTCATCAAGTTCAAGCAGGCTGTCAACTGAAAAGTTTTCCTCTCTTTTTTTTAATGCCTCCTTTACCAGTTCAGGCTTTTCTCTTATTAGTTTGTGATCTAACAATATTATTCCCTCCCTAATATTTTATAATGATTATGTAATACCTGACTTGTCTACTATAAATAATCTATCCCTGATGATTCATAATCTTAGAAATAAAATAATAAAACCCCTAACTATGTTAGGGGCGGTTTTACCGTGGTGCCACCCTAGTTGATCAATGGATCCACTTAAGGTCTGTTAACGGTGACAGATAACCGTCCGATATTAATCGGCTGTTCAAAGGTGGATTCAGGTCTCCATTGACACCATTTTTCAGCAGATAATGGCTCTCTGTAATCAATATAAAACCCTACTGGCCTTATCATTACTTTTACTCTTTAGTTTTTTATATTATACTTCAGCAGAAAAACAATGTCAAATTGAATGCTGCTTTACTCTCTGAATTGCATCCGTTGGGCAATCTTCAACTAGCTGTAAAGCCTCTTTTTCTACCTTATCTGGCACCTTATTGACCATCACCTGAGCCTTTCCATCTTCATTCCATTCAAATACAGCCGGACTCTCATCGATACAAAGACCACAGCTGATACACAGTTCCTGATCAACTCTTAGCTGCAAG
>CAZXKH010000226.1:0-4057 GCA_964641385.1 uncultured Clostridia bacterium
AGAACATCTGCCGCAATGAATGCAGAAAAGAAATATCCATAGCTGTGCATTAAGCTAACTGGCTGCAAAACCAATAAAGAAAATAAATATCCAATACAAGAAGAGTCAAAGATGATGGCTTTTTTTCATCACCAGGGGTTGATAACCCCAATAATTGGTATTGGATTATCTGTTGATTAGCCTGCAGGCTAAAAGACTTATTGAAAACCAGCCTCATTTGATAATCAAGCTATTTGCTGTAGAGAGGAGACTGTATCCGGGGAGAGGATATTTTGTCAGCTATCCACAGCCTTCAAAAAACAGATCGTCAATCTGTCTTTTTGCCGTTTCAGTCCTCATCCCCCTTTTCACTGGCTGAAGAAGAGGACTTCCCCTCCTCCTGCTGTAAGCGGTCCAGCTCTTCCCTGAATTTGCTGATATCCTTAAACTGTCGGTATACAGAAGCAAAGCGAACATAGGCCACCTCATCCAGGTCTTTCAGCTGATCCATTACCATCTCTCCGATTTTCTTACTTGAGATCTCCTGCTCCATTTCATTCTGCAGCCTCTCTTCTATCTCCTGTGTGATCTCTTCTAAGATCCGTCGGGAGACAGAACGCTTTTCACAGGCCCTGATCAGGCCCCTTAAAACCTTGCTGCGATCAAAGATCTCTCTCCGCTGATCCTTCTTAACAACCATCAAGGGCGTCTCTTCAACAGCTTCATAGGTGGTAAAGCGTTCTCGACACTTAACACACTCTCTTCTGCGCCTGATGGAGGCCCCTTCGGCTGTAGACCTGGTATCAAGCACCCTGCTTTCTTTATAATCACAGTAAGGGCATTTCATCATCTTTTGCCCCCTTCCTTCTTATATTATAACAGATTTTGAAAGCCGGGAGCAACCTAATAATGGTTTCGATGTCCAGGATCAGTATAACCCCTGATCTCAACCAGAATCACATCAATACCTATCTTGACCACCTGATCCCAGGCAATAATTAGATCATCATTGCGGCCAAAGAAACTGAAAAACTTGCCCCCACCAGGGACAATGATAGATCTTATCTCCCCATTCTCTGCATCAACCTCAAGATCATAAATCAGGCCCAGACTCTTGCCATCAGTAATATTAATTACTTCCTTTCTTTTTAAATCGGAGGCCTTAATCATCACAGACACCCCCCGCTGATCAAAAAAAGACTACCCCTTAAATATTTATACTGCAGCAGGACACCATATGTTACTCTAAAAAGAATAAAAGTTAAGGAAGATATCCGATTCTCGAGCTTTAATTACCAGCGAAACCCAAGAGGCAAAAGAGAAAAACCCTCCTGCAGGAGGGCTGATCATCATGATCCTAAGTCTTAGTCCCTGCCACTTTAATCTTGATCCTCAAAAAGAGCCCGGGCCCTGCTGCCCGGCAGAGTATAGTCTTTAATCCTCTCGAAAGCAAAGGTTAAGGTCTCTGCCATAAAGGGGTATTTCTCAAAAAACCTGAACCTGAATTCCAGCGGCACCTCCTTTTCTCCCTGAAGATAGACCAGCCCACTGTAATCTTCTTCCTCTTCATCCAGCAATGCTTTCTCCTCCAGTGATTCTACAAAGCATAAGGGAGGAAAGATAACACACCACCAGTTATCACCTGCCCCCTCCCCAATGCTCACCTCCAGGGAAGGATAGATACCGGCTTTCAGCTTCTGATCTCCATAGTGTCTGGTGGGAGCAAAGGATTCCTTGATCTCCACTTCCACTTGATGATTAAAACCCTGTCTCTGCAATACCTCCAGGACCCGCTCCCTGATTCTATGTAGATTGGAGCGCAATATCTCTTCTGCCTCCCTGCGGGAAGAAAGATCGACCATTATGTCTGAGGTCTCCTCTAAAACCCTGTCCTTAACCAGTAGCTTCAGCTCCTGCTCCTCCTGCAGGTTGCTGTGTGGCCTGACATGTAAACGGATGAGGCTGGAAGGATTATAGGCCTCCTTACTACCAGCATCAAGGCTTAGGGCCGAGGTAAAACCCCAGCCAAAAACTACAAGGACCAGTATAACAGCCACCAGAAAAAGAGTTAATCTATTCATAATCAGTCCTCCCCCTAGTCATTGACACCTGTTCTTCAGGTTATTTAAGGCCGCCTTCTCCAGACGAGAGACTTGAGCCTGTGAAATACCAATATTGTCTGCCACTTCCATCTGTGTCTTTCCCTCATAGAATCTGAGGGTGAGAATCAGCTTCTCCCTGGACTCCAGCTTTCGCAATGCCTCACGAACTGCAATCTCCTCCAGCCAGGTTTGATCATCATTCTTTTCATCACTAATCTGATCCATAACATGGATGGGGTCTCCACCATCATTATAGATGGGCTCAAAGAGAGACACCGGATCCTGGATGGCATCAAGGGCCCGGATAATATCCTCCCTTGGAATATCCAGTTCCCTGGCAATCTCAGTCAGGCTGGGTTCACGAGATTTTTTGTTGGTCAAACTCTCCTTGATCTGCAGGGCCCGATAGGCTGTATCCCGCAGGGAACGACTGACCCTAATGGGATTGTTATCCCTTAAATAACGACGGATCTCACCGATAATCATGGGCACAGCATAGGTTGAAAAACGAACATTCTGGGAAAGATCAAAGTTATCAATGGCCTTCATTAATCCGATACATCCCACCTGAAAAAGGTCATCAACATGCTCTCCTCTGTTGTTAAAGCGCTGGATGACACTCAATACCAGTCGCAGGTTGCCACCAACAATCTCATTGCGGGCAGCCTCATTACCCTCCTGCATCTGACGAAAGAGTTTCCTCATCTCCTTGTTGCTTAGCACAGGAAGCTCAGAAGTATTAACCCCACAAATCTCCACCTTGCTGGCCATCAAATTACCTCCCATAAACTGCCAGTCAACCTTCTAATCTCATTATTACCACCGGTAGTGGCTTTTATACATTTCAAATCCTGCCAGTCAAAAACACAAAAAAAAGAGAGGAGGCTATAAAAAACCCCCTCTCCTTTAATGCTATTATTTACCAGGAAATATCAATTCAATCCTTCTACTTCCCTAAATACAGAGCATGCGCTTTACCTCCTGCTGCAGCTTGCCAATAATCCTCTTCTCCAGGCGCGAGATATAGGACTGTGAGATACCCAGTCTCTCGGCCACATCCTTCTGGGTTCTGGTCTCCTGCTGTTGTCCCAGACCAAAACGAAGGATCAGGATTTTTCTCTCCCTTGGAGTCAACTCTTCCATGGCTTCCAGCAGGAGCTGGCGATCGATCTCCTCTTCAATATAATTATAGATTAGTTCACTGTCAGTGCCGAAAATATCAGAAAGACGTAGCTCGTTGCCATCCCAGTCCACATTAAGGGGTTCATCAAAGGAGATCTCTGATCGGCGTTTGTTGTTACGCCTGAGATACATCAGGATCTCATTTTCAATACAGCGTGAGGCATAGGTGGCCAGCTTAATCCTTTTCGAGACATCAAAGGTGTTAACAGCCTTAATCAAACCAATGCTGCCGATGGATACCAGGTCTTCGATATCGATACCTGTATTTTCAAACTTGCGAGCAATGTAAACCACCAGGCGCAAATTCCTCTCAATCAGGATCTTTCTAACCCGATACTTACCCTCTTTAAGCTGTAAGAGCAGCTCTGACTCTTCCTCCCTGGTAAGTGGTTGTGGCAGTGTCTCACTGCTGCCAATGTAATAAATGCTGGCCCTTTTAAAACCCAGTTTCTGTAAAACTCTTAGCATCAATAATCTACAGTAAATTCCCAGCTGCACTAAAAATCTCAACACATTAATTCCTCCTCCCACTCATAATAGGTAGTCCTCATCAATACATTATTATGCCTCAGCCATCAATTAATGACTGATAGAGACGGGGGTGAAGTAAAGCCTGGTACTGATCCTCTGTCCCCAGAGGACGGAGGGAAATTCCCAGTAAAGCCCTTTCCATTTCAACTACCCCCCCTTGATAATCGATTAATACACTATCAGGTCTTAAGCCCAGTAAAACCCCGTCCCCCTCCAGCCCGTCAAAGGGAATGATCCTGACCCTCGAAGCCCAGCCCTGTCCT
>CAZXKH010000227.1:0-4049 GCA_964641385.1 uncultured Clostridia bacterium
CAATGGCCCTGCTGTTGGGGCGCTGTACAATACCACCCACTGCAAACTCGGGATCAGTAACCAGCAGTACCTGTGAGTTGTTCCAGGTCACCCTGTTGATAACACCCAAAAAAATGCCATCATAGGTTACAACAGGCATCTTTTCCTCCACCCCATCTCCTGATCCCAGGTTGATCAAAAGCCAGCGAGAATAGGGATCACTGCTGCGGGCAAGAACATCGCCTCCCTTTAGAGTATATGGGGTTCTGGTCTTAAAGTTCAGCAAACGCCTCAACCTGACATTCTCCTGTCGAAAGGCCTCGATAACCATCATTTCTCTTTCCAGTTCCATAATTTCTGCCTGCAGGCGGGCAATCAATTCCTCCTGCTGCCCAAGGCGCTGTATAAAGGCCATAAAGTTGCTCCCACGATAGTATATACCGGTTACAAAGTTTTGAAAGGGTGCCAAAAGCTCAATAAAGACATTCTGTACAAGATCAACTGGCCCCCACATCCCGCCCCATAAAAGGTTTAACAGAATGACGAAGAGAACCAGGATAATTAATGTCAGCCACTTTTGCCGAGACAATAGCAATTCACCACCTTTAAAGCTAGGGCAGACGTCTGGGCTTAATGAGTACCGGTTCCAGACGATCAAGTTCCTCCAGGACCTGCCCTGTCCCCTCCACCACACAATCCAGTGGCTTTTCAGTAATATAAACTGGCATCCCGGTCTCCTCTGCCAGAAGGTTATCAAGACCCTTAAGCAGGGATCCTCCTCCGGCCAGAATAATACCGTGATCCATGATATCAGAGGCCAGTTCGGGGGGAGTGCGCTCCAGAGTAATCTTGACAGTACTGACAATACTGCTAACCGTCTCTGAAAGGGCCTCCCTGATCTCACTGGAGGAGATAGCAATGGTCTTTGGCAGTCCTGTCACCAAATCTCGACCCCTGACCTCTTCCTCTTCATCACTGTTAAAGTTTTTGGCCGACCCGATCTTGAGCTTAATATCCTCGGCTGTTCTTTCTCCAATCATCAGCTTATATTTCTGTTTAATATACTGGGCTATATCCTCATCCATTTCATCACCACCAATCCTGATAGACTGGCTGGTAACAATACCCCCCATGGAGATGACTGCAACTTCAGTGGTCCCACCTCCAATATCAACAATCATGTTGCCTGTGGGATCCTCCACCGGCAATCCAGCCCCAAAGGCAGCTGCCATGGGTTCCTCAATGAGGAAGGCATCTCTAGCCCCTGCCTGGTAGGCAGCATCGATGACAGCACGCTTCTCAACCTCGGTCACCCCTGAGGGCACACAGATAATAATTCGGGGTCGAACCAGTCTGCTGCGCCGATGAGCCTTGGAGATAAAGTAACGCAGCATCCTTTCCGTTACATTGAAGTCTGCTATTACTCCATCTCGCATGGGTCTAATGGCAACTATATTACCCGGGGTACGACCAATCATGTTCTTGGCATCATTTCCAACTGCCAGCACCTTTTCTGTATCTCTGTTAATAGCAACCACTGAGGGTTCACGGATCAAAATTCCCTTACCCCTGATAAAAACCAGTGTATTGGCAGTTCCAAGATCAATACCCATATCCCGAGAGAAGGGAGCAACTAAATATTTTACGACCATTGATTTCTCCTTTCTAATTCACAATAAAGAAAAATTGTTATTGTCATTATAAAACAGTAACTATATAATCCCCTTTTCCTTCAAACTCTGGTACTTACCATCACCGATAATCAGATGATCCAGAACATCAATACCCAGTATCTCCCCTGCTTCCTTTAAGCGCCTGGTGACCTTTATATCCTCCTGACTGGCCCCGGGATCACCGCTGGGGTGATTATGAGCCAGAATCAGGGCCGCAGCACTGCGCTTAATGGCCGGTTTAAAGACCTCCCGGGGATGCACAATGGAACTGTTAAGGCTACCCACTGAGATACGTGGAATTCCCAGCACCTGATTCTTGGTACTGAGAAGAACTGTGTCAAAAACCTCCTGCTGCAGATAGCGCATCCGGGGAAAGAGCAGGCGAGCTACATCCTGGGGAGAGCTGATCCTGGGACGTTCCTCAATGGAAGCAGCAATTCGACGAGAGAATTCCAGGGCAGCAACGATCTGAGCCCCCTTGGCCAGACCAATTCCCCTGATCTCCTGAAGCTCTTCAACATTTAGATTGATCAGTGATCGCAGTCCACCAAAATGAGATATAACCTTCTGTGCCAGACCAACAGCAGTTAGTGCTGGAGTTCCGGTCCTGATAATAATGGCCAGCAGCTCGGCCGTGGAGAGGGATCCTGGTCCCGAGATGGTCAGCTTCTCCCTGGGCCTCTGCTCTGTGGGCAGATCCTTAATTCTAGGCCTGTACTCCAGATCAGACATTAACTCAATACCCCTTCCATCCCAGACTGTAAAGTAAAGGCATAAGACCCCCCAGAGGAAGCCCTACAACAGTATAGAAACAGCCCTCAATTCTTTTAACAAAGGCAGCTCCCATCCCCTGGATGGCATAGGCACCTGCCTTATCCCAGGGCTCATCACTCTCAAGATAGTGATCGATCTCGCTCTCCTTTAACCGGCGAAAGAAGACATCAGTCCTCTGCAGATATTGACGGGACTGATCCCGGGCAGTATTGAGCACCACCATTCCCGTCCAGACCTGATGACAGCTGTCACTAAGAGAATATAGAAGCTCGGCTGCTTCTTCTCTTCCTGCCGGTTTCCCAATAATACGATCTTCAAAGTAGATAACTGTATCAGCCCCGATAATCAGGGCCTCTTCGGATATCCTCTCAGCTACATCCTGCACCTTAGAGCTGGCCATCTCTAGCACACAGCTCCGGGGAGAAGTGTAGGAAGTCAGATCCTCCTCCACCTGACTGGGAAAAACTTTAAACTTTAGGCCCAGCTGTTCCAGCAGTACCCTTCTTCTTTTAGAGGCCGAAGCCAGCACCAGTTCATCCATTTATAAATAACCTCGCTTGATGGTCCCGGGAAGGAAAAACCTTTCCAGATAGGGATTTAAGATTAGAGCCAGAACTCCCACAAAAAAACCGGTGGGAAGGGCTGCCAGTATTAAATAGGGAAAATAATAGAAAAGACCAGAGCTCTGAATAAAGTAAAAGGCCATCAGCAGCTGTCCAAAGTTATGCCCGAAGGCACCAATAATGCTAATACCGACCAGACTGAAACGATCCCGCAGATACTGATAGGCCAGATTCATTAGCCAGAAACCCACCAGTCCTCCGGTCAGACTGAGAAAGAAGGTCACCGTCATAAAGGTGCCGCTAAGCAGTGAAGCCACCAGGATCCTGAGCAGCAACACCTGCAGGGCTGCTGCAAAGCCGAAGTTAGTCAGGGCAATTAGAGTAACAATATTGGCCAGGCCCAGCTTGGCCCCCGGTATAAAAAAGAGGGCGGGCAGACTGGCCTCTACAAGATGAAGAATAATACCAATGGCCACCAGCAGGGCCAGAAAAACCTGTTTTTTCCATCCCGGCAATGGTTTTCTCTCCCCAAAAACCTTGATCATTTCTGCTATCAGTTTATCATTTAATCCTATAAAAATCAAGCACACAAACAGACAGAAATACCCTCTTATCCTCCAATTTTGAACATTGATTTCTTTACCTGATGGCGATAAAAGGAATGACCCTCAGGTTTATGAGACAGGCTGTCAATGATTTGCTTCTGGATCTCTAAAGCACCGCCGCCACTGCGCAGCACCTGCTTCAGGTCGTATTCCTGATCAGAGGCCAGGCAGGGTCTAAGCCTTCCCTCAGAGGTTAACCTTAAACGGTTACAGCTCTGACAGAAGTAATCACTAATGGGACTGATAAACCCTATCCTGCCAGGAGCTTCAGGGAGGCTATATACCTCAGCCGGGCCTGAACCCCGGTCTGTTTTAGAGCACCTTAGCTCTCCCAGACTTGCAATCCTATCTTTCACCACCTGATTGGAAAGAAAGTTGTCCTCATCCTCTTCTCTCTCCCCCAGGGGCATCCACTCAATAAACCTAACCTCCAGTGGATACTTTAGGCTGAGACG
>CAZXKH010000228.1:0-4034 GCA_964641385.1 uncultured Clostridia bacterium
AGCCCTCTGATCTATGGGCGGCCCCAGCCCTGGCCCTCCTTCACCACGGTCAGGATCGATGATGAGAATTATATCTTTGGAGGAGAGACCGAGCGCAGAGCCGGAAGAACAGGCTCCTTCGGTGAGTTACTGGAGGAACCACATGTCAATGAACACCAGCAGCTGGTAACCTCATTTTTATATCCAGGGGGAGTTGAAGTCCAGCAAATATTGAGTCTGGTGGAGAGCACTACTACCGGCCTTCCTGATACAGCCCAGATTAAGTACCGGATCATAAACACCGGTGATGAAAGCAGAGAGGTGGGGCTAAGAATTATGCTCGATACCCTCCTGGGTCGTAATGATGGTGCTCCCTTCCGGATCGAAGAGGAGGAGGTTCTAACAGATACTGTGTACGATGAGGACCTGCCCTCCTACTGGCAGGCCTTTGATTCCCTTACTGAACCAAGGGTTATTGCTCAGGGAACCATAGAGGGTCCAATGGTCACCAAACCGGACCGGGTTTACTTTTCCAACTGGGGCAGTTTAGCCGATGGAAGCTGGCACTTTAACTTTGAACCTGGCCGTGACTTCATGCGGGAGGGTGAGTTTGAGCTTGACAGTGCCATGGCTCTATACTGGGATCCCGTGGAGCTTAAGCCCGGTGAAACCATAACCCGGATCACCAATTATGGTCTGGGAGGTATCACCCTGGTACCCGGTCTTCTTTCCCTGGGACTTACCTCACCTGCCGAAGTAACCTATGAAAAACCACCGGAACCCTTTAATGTTACTGCCTATCTGGAGAATACGGCCGGAATGACCGCCGAAAATGTGACAGCTGAAATACAGCTACCCTCAGGATTGCAGCTGCTAGAAGGAGAAGATGCTGTGAGAGAACTGGGAGACCTGGATGCTGAGGAAACAGTACAGGTGGTCTGGAGAGCCATACCCACTGAGGCGGGGATTGGAATGGAGCTGCCCTTTGATGTAGAGGCCCGGGCCGATAATACTGACAGCAACCGGGTTACACGGTCAATTACCATCAGCAGGCCGGCAGAACTTGAGCTTTCTCTCCATGCCAGTGAATCCCTGGAGGTTAGTAGAGAAAGGTTGACCCCCAACCCCTTCCCCATAGAGGCTAAAGTTAAAAACCCCGGAGGGGCTACCGCCTATAATGTTTGGGGTAAGATTGAACTGCCACCTGGTATAACAACAGCTGAAAGGGAGCTGCGAGAGAAGTTTCTGGGATCCATAAGACCTGGTGAAGAGGTCAGTGTTCCCTGGTATCTTTATGCCCTGGGAGTTAGCGGTAACCTTCCCTTTGCTGTTGAGGCCAGTGCCCTTAATGTCTCCTCTGAGGTTGCGGTTAGAAACATCGATATTCCCCGGCTGGAGGCCAAGCTATACTTTGAGGAGTTAGAGACTACCATCCAGGCAGGTGACTTTTTTTCACTGCCGGTTTATATTGCCAATGCCGAGAACATTACCAGCTTAAAGCTTGACCTTGATTATGACGCTCATCACCTTCAGTACATTAGAAGCTCACGGGGTACCATTTTTAGGGAGGGTGATGATATGCTCTACTGGGAAGAACCAAGACATGTGAGTAGGGGAGAGCTGGCAGGACTGGAGGGTGAAGCAGCACCGGATAAAAGACATGGTACAGTGGCCACTCTTCACTTTAGGGCTTTACGTGCAGGAGAGGCAGAGGTCAGTATATCCGGGGTTGAAGCTGAAAACAGACAGGGTGAAGCCATAGATCTGGAGATTAATAATATAGAGTTTAGAATTAAGGGAGGAGAAGAAGGATGATCAAAAGAACTGGCTGCCTGCTTATAGCAATACTTTTACTTATGACCTTTGTTCCCGTTTCTCTTCTGGCAGGGGTCGAAATTGAAGATATCAGCTCTGATCACTGGGCCTATGAAGAAGTTGTCTATCTCATTGAGGAGGGTTATTTGACCCTTTATGAGGACGATACCTTTAGGGGCCAGAACCTAATATCACGTTACCAGATGGCGGTATTAATGGCCAGGATACTTCAACAGCTGGATGAACGAGAACTTCCCACTGAAGAAGAGGATCTGGAGCTGATGCGGGAACTGACCACAGAATTCAGAAGGGACCTGGTGGAACTGGCCGAAGAAGCCAGAAACATCCAGCAGGAGCTGGATACCATGGAGGATCATAAGTCCATCCTGCATGAGGATATCAGCAAGGGAATGCTTGAAATAGAAGCCTTAAAGGAAGAGATCGATAAAAACATCGATGATTTAATATCAGTCCGTCGTCAGTTCTCCGATCAGATAGAGGGACTGGAAAGTGAAATGGAAACCTTTGAGAAAGAGATGGATGCATCCCGTCAGCAGATGATGGATGAGCTGGAGATGGCCCAGCAGCATCTTCAGGATGAGCTGGAAAAGTCTCAGAGAATGCTGGAAGAGAGGATTAAGAGAATGGAGGACGAGACTGCCACCCTGGAGATGGCAGAAAAGGCCCTGGAAGAAACCAGAGAGATGAGAGAGAGACTTGATGAACTGGAAAAATTGGAAGAACTAAGGGAGATGGAAGAGTTATTATCTGCCCTGCAAAGGGAGCAGGATAGTAGCAGAGAAGAGATTGAGGAGTTAAAGGATCAACAGGGAGAACTTGTTCAGGAGAATGAAAATTTAAGGTCTGAGCAGGATAGACTATTGGAGCAGGTAGCATCAATGCAGGAGGAAGTAAACAGGTTTCACAGTTCCACCAGTGAGGAGCTAGAGGGGCTGAGAGAGGAGAACACCCGCATGAAATTGATCTTCGGTGGAGGACTCCTGATCTCCCTCTTTCTATTTGCCAACTAATATAGAACAGGAGTGAAAGTATGCAGAAAACCTTTGTCATGGTTAAACCAGATGGTGTTCAGCGCAACCTGGTGGGCAGAATAATCTCCCGCTTTGAGGCCGCAAACCTCAAGCTGGTGGCCCTCAAGATGCTGACTATAGACCAGGAGCTGGCAGCCAAACACTACAGTGAACATGTAGAAAAACCCTTTTTCCCCAAGCTAAAGGAGTACATTACCTCGGGGCCGGTAGTGGCCATGATCCTGGAAGGACCTGAGGCCGTTGAGGTGGCCAGAAAGATTATTGGAGCCACCAACCCCTTTGATGCTCAGGCAGGAACCATTAGGGGAGATCTGGGATTAACCCTTGATTACAACCTTGTTCACGGTTCTGATGCACCGGAGAGTGCTCAAAGAGAGATGGATCTCTTTTTTTCATCTGCTGAGCTGCAGGATTATAAACTGCATTCACAGCAATGGGCCTAAAACTAAATAAAGGTAAAATAGGTAAAGGAGGTATTTATGATCAAAACTCTTATTAGTCTCTTGCTTATATTTTTTATCCTATCCTTTACCCTGATGGCTCACCCCCTCTCTGTTGAAGCCTCTGGTTTCGATGAAGGAGAGGTAATAAAGGGCCTTGGTATTGCCCTGGTACTTTTAATTATTGCCCGCTATGGACGAGATGTACTGGCGGACAGAATGCCCGAATTTACAGAAGAAGAAGTTGATGAAGTTATTGTAGAAGAGACTGTCATCGATGTCACTGAGAGTGAAAGGGAGCTCCTGGCCCGGGTGGTCCATGCCGAAGCAGAGGGAGAACCCTATCAGGGCAAGGTGGCTGTTGCGGCTGTGGTCCTAAACAGGGTAAAACACCCTAATTATCCGGAAGATGTTTATGGAGTTGTCTTTGAATCAAATCAGTTTGAGCCAGTCCGTGATGGAAGAATGGCCCTTAAGCCCGGGGATGAGGCACTTAGAGCGGTAATTGATGCCCTGGCCGGTGAGGACCCCTCACGTGGTGCCCTCTTCTTTTACAACCGTGAGACAGTAAGGGAGAGGGACGAGGAACTCCTTTCCTGGTTTGATCAGAACACAACCATTACGGTAAGAATTGGAGACCATACCTTTGCCCGGTGAAAACCGGGTTTTTTTCTGAAAAGAGAAATTAATACTCTCCATCTTGACAGGGGTTTTTGGCTGTGTTATATTAATATTTACTTTGATTCTT
>CAZXKH010000229.1:0-3989 GCA_964641385.1 uncultured Clostridia bacterium
ACCGGCAGAAGGAATAATTGTCTGGCATCGCCAGTTAATTAGAGGTGATATAGTACAGTTTGGCGAAAGACTGGCAATTATCTATCCTAAATCACCGGTGGGAGTTGTTGCCTATCTGACCGATCGGGATCTGGGTCGAGTTAAACCGGATATGCCGGTGAGAATAACCTTTGATGCTTATCCTCATCAAAATTATGGAACTATAGAGGGTAGAGTGGATAGGATTTCCACCCATGATATTATTGTGCCTGGTCAGGAGCGGCAGCTGGCAGCAGTTATTGACATCAAAGAGATCGATGATGATAGAATCCGCTTACTTCCCGGACTTGCTGCCACTGTTGAGATTATTATTGGCCGGACCAGTATGTTAAGAATGCTATTATAGCAGGACAATGGAATCCTTTTAATCATTCAGGCAGAGGGGGTTAACCATGTATGACTTAAAAGAGGTACCGCTTTTCAAAAATATGAAGGCGGATGATCTGGCTCTGATAGAAGAAAAAATAATTAAGAGGACTTACCCTGAGAAGAGGGTGGTATTTGTTCAGGGCCAGGGAACAGACGGTCTGTACATTATTAATTCCGGTATGGTAAAGGTCTTAATCATGCATAGTGATGGTCGAGAAAAGACCCTGGCTATCCTAAATAGAGGGGATATTTTGGGAGAGGTAACTCTCTTTGGAAGTGAGCTGAGATCGGCAACAGTAGAGACACTTGAACCCACCAGTTTTCTTGTTATCTCTAAAGAGGATTTCAAGCTACTCTTATACAGTATACCTGATCTTTCCATCAGGGTGATCGAGCTTCTTTCTGCACGGCTAAGGAGGGCCAACCATCAAATTGAGGAGCTTACTTTCTTTACAGCCCGTAGCAGGATTATATGTAGCTTAATTCACCTGGTGGAAGAGCATGGACAAGATAACAAAGAGAAGGGGATAATGCTTAATTTTACCCATACAGAACTGGGGAGACTGGTAGGAGTTGCCAGAGAGACTGTAACCAGGGTCTTAAATGATCTTCAGGATTGGGGTTTTATAACCATTGAACACAAAAGGATCATGGTATTAAAACCTGATAAGTTATACAAAGAAGTAATGTAAATATGCTGTGCAGATAATAGCAGGGTAAAAATAATTTATTCGCCAGCAAACATAGTTAGTTTGCAAGCGGGCTTCTTGTATAAGGAGATAAAACAAAGATAGGAGAAGTGAGGACAGGGGTTTTATGGCCCTTGCTCCTAAATATTCAATTCATCCCACCTCAAAGACTGGAGGCTATGTGGGTATCGTTATAAGAGAGGCTTTAGCCAGTGAAGTTGCAGCTGCTGTTTAATGCCAGTGAGAGATCTTGAGATAGTATTATAATAACGAATAATTCTCATATGGCTTTCATATCATGGGTAAGTCCCTTTTTTAACTGTATGTAGCTGTCAAAATCCAGGAGGAGGTGGCTAATTATGACATAGCTTATCTTTTAAGAATTTAATATTGTTGTGATCATAAACACAAATTTTTGGTGATCAAGGTAACAGCATTGCAAAGATCTTTTTAGTATTATATGGGTACCATAATTAAGATTTAAGGAGGGACTTAAGTGAAAGAAATACCATTCTTACAGGTAAATGATCAGAAAATTACCATGGGGGATGTTGTTAGTCGTCTTAAGCTTTCAGGTCTTATGAGCCAGGTAGAGACTGAAATGATTAATGTTAATTCCATAAAAAAAGCTGCTGAGGAGGCCAATATATCAGTCAGTGATGATGAATTGCAGAGGGTAGTTGATGATAAACGATACAGGTTGGGCTTAGAGAGTGCTGATGATACTTATCAGTGGCTGGATGAGAAAAGTCTCACTGTTGAAGACCTGGAGCATTACTGTGAATTTCTCATTTTACGGGATAAGTTCAAGCATCAACTTACAGAGGGAAAGACAGAGGAGTATTTCGCCAAAAACAAACTTTCCTTTGAAAAGGCTGAGGTATCCCAAATACTGGTCTCCGATCATTCTACTGCCAAGGAGTTATTAACCCAGGTCAGGGATGAAGGTGCTGATTTCGAACTTCTGGCTTATAAGTACTCACTTGATCAGAAGAGTGGTTGCCGTGGTGGATATCTGGGAAGTGTGGGTCATAATAGTCTGAAACCAGAATGGGAGGCAGCAATCTTTGGTGCCAGAGCCGGTGAAGTAATTGGTCCCTTTGAAAGTGACGAAGGTTTTCACCTGATAAGGGTTCATTCTGTTCAGAGGCCCGAATTAGAGGAAGTAGGCGAAGATATGGTTAGGGAAATGATGCTCAGTGAATGGTTGGAGCAGGGGAGAACAGGAGCAAAGATTGATTACAGCTTTTAATAACTATGCTTAACGGGAGGTGAGATGAATGGCCAGAGTAAAGATCGAAGATCTGTCCCGAAGAGAAAGAAAGCTGGATAAGCAGGAAATGACATCTATCTTTGGAGGTCTTAGCAAGTATAGTATTGAACCCGGTGATGATTTTTATCCTATCAACTCAGTTTCAACTTTGGGAGGAAGCTTAGAATCATCCTTTACCACCAATCCAATCTACAAGGCCGGTTGTGATGACCATTGGGGCGGCGAACCAGATTAATATGTAATTTATATTTCCGGGTGGGGACCCTTTCCCACCCGGAAATATTTTCTGCTCATTGCATAGGGAGGGAAGATGAAAGCTATGGGAAAGAATATTAATTATACTTCCTGGTTGAAGTTTAAACCGGAAATTGAAATACATGAAACTTCGAAGATGGTTGCAATAATTAATCCTGAAAGTGGAAAGTGGCTGGGTTATCCTATAGAGTATTTAAGGGTAGTAAAGAGTCTTAAACGAGGAATTGATTCTGAACTGGCATTACTGCAGGGAAATAGGCTGCAGATTGTCGCAAATCAGGCTAATGTCCTGGGGTTTCTTTGTGGCAGTATAGGAGAGCCCCATTTATCGGATAAGATTGCCACCTCTCCCGGGGTGATTACACTAAGTGTGGGATCTGCCTGTAACCTTCAATGTACCCACTGCTATGCTCAAGCTCAAGAAGAGGGGGAGGAACTGAAGGAAAGGACCTTAGAAGAGTTGATCTCGCTTCTAAAACGGAGCCAGCTACAAGATTGGCGCTTAAACCTTACTGGTGGTGAGCCCTTACTCTATTTTGAGATAGTAAAAAAAGTAATAAAAAGACTGAGAGAAGAAAAGTTAGAAGCAAAAATTGGTCTTCAAACCAATGCCACCCTGCTGGATGAAGAAAAAATAGCCTGGTTAAAAAAGCACAGAGTAGGTATTGGGCTAAGCTGTGATGGGCCTTCTGAGATCCATGATCAGAGAAGGGTTTATCCTGATGGAAGTGGCAGTTTAAAGGATGTTTTAAAGGGGATATCCCTCTTAAGGGATGCCTGGATGCAGTTTAGCGTTATTTCTGTCATCCAGAGGGAATCTGACTTTCAGGCCCTCTTTGATTTTGCCCTAAAGAATAGACTACATGGTATCTCCTGTAATTGTCTGGAGAGTATTGGCAGGGGAGAAAGGGATTTTAATGAAGAGGCATTGGGTAAACTGGCAGAGGCACATCTAAAATTCTTCGATCAGTGTCTGGATCTTGCTGTTAAAGGAGAAAGAGTTGTAATTGACAGGATATTATCGGTCTTGATTGGAAACCTGACCTGTAATGACCGGCCCTTTGATTGTCTGCGATCTCCATGTGCTGCAGGCCACCACAAGCTGTACATTGCGCAGGATGGAAGGATATTTCCCTGTGATCGCTTTCGCGATTATCCAGAGACCTGTGCCGGACATGTAGCAGAGATTAATACCCTGCAAAAGTTAATTGCCAGTTCAAAGGTATGTAATGACTGTCAGCAGAGGAGGGTTGCAGAATTAAAAAATTGTAGCAGCTGCCTTTTTAAATCCTTTTGCGGTGGAAGCTGTGCTGCTTCAGCCTACAGTATTGGCAAAAGATTTACAGATACTAGTCCTTATTGTG
>CAZXKH010000230.1:0-3988 GCA_964641385.1 uncultured Clostridia bacterium
TGATCAATGCTGGGATTTTCAGAAGGGGGGTATGTTTACCGGTTTAGATATCTGGAATAAAAATATTGGGATTATAGGTTTTGGCAAGATTGGTCAGCGGGTTGCCAAACGAGCTCTGGGTTTTGATATGAAGGTCATTGTTTATGACCCCTATGTAGATAAGAAGGAGATTAATAGAGTGGGTAAGAAGGTTAGTTTCGAAAATCTTTTAACTACTTCTGATTTTATTACCCTTCACCTTCCAGCAACTAAGGATACCATGCAGTTGATATCACACCAGGAATTTGCAATGATGAAGGATGGGGCCTGTGTTATCAATGCTGCTTATCCGGGTATTGTCGATGAGCAGGCCCTGGAAGAGGCAATGGAAGAAGGTAAGCTGGCTGGAGCAGCTCTTGATGTGCCGGAGGGAAAGGTTGGAGAGCTTGTATTTAATCCACAAAAACCACTGTATAGAGATCAGAGGATAATTGTAACTCCCTTTATAGGGGCCAAGACTGAGGAGTGTTTTGTCAGGCAGATTCAGACAGTGGTTCAAGATGTAATTAGTGTCCTTGAAGGAGTCAGGCCCACTCAGGAGGGAACAGTTCTCGACTGTATGATTTAAACATCCAGTAATTGAGGAGGAAGAGATATGAAAAAAGGATTAATTGTGATTTGTTTAATGATTATTACTTTAACAGCCTTTTTTTATGGGGTTGAAGTTAGGGCTGAAAGGAGTGTAGATATTGCACTCAACTTTACTCTCAGAAACATGGACCCACATACCAGATATGGTCGTCAGGCAATGGCTACCTTAAATTCTATCTATGAACGGTTGGTATTCTTTAATGCAGAAGGTGAGTATGTTCCTGCTCTGGCTACTGATTGGGAGCAAAAGGATCCTCATACATGGGTTTTTAATTTAAGAGAGGGAGTTAAATTCCATGACGGTACTTCTTTTACTGCAAAAGATGTGAGCTTCAGCTATCAGAGGGCCAGAACACTAACTATTTCAGAGCTTCAGTTTGCTGCCAATCGGATAGAGAGTATAGATATAATTGATGATTACACTATAGAGATAACTACCATTAATCCTGAGCCAGTTTTTCTATATTATATTAACCGATTACCAGTTATGAGTGAAGAATGGACAAAAGATAGGGATCAGGAATACATCGCCAACAATGCCAATGGAACTGGGCCTTACCAGTTCGTTGACTGGCAGAGCGATATCCATCTCAAGATGAAAGCTTACGAAGGATACTGGGGAGAAAAACCTGAAATAAATGAGGTTACTTTCAGGCCCATACCTGAACACTCCACCAGGGCTGCAGAACTCTTAACCAATAATGCTGATCTGATTAGCACTACACATGAATATGTATCTGGGATTGCCAGTAATGATGATCTTAAAATAATAGAGGCACCAGTAGGAAGAATAATATATCTTGGTATCAATGCAGCTGAAGGTCCTTTAAGTAGTCAGAAGGTTAGACAGGCAATGACTACCGCTATTAATCGAGCTTCTATAGTTGAACGTGTACTGGGAGGTATGGCAGTGCCTACTGGACAGATTATTAATGAAAACTTTGAAGGATATAATCCTGAGATAGAAGCTCCGGAGTTTGATCCTGAGGGTGCAAGAGATTTATTGGCTGAAGCAGGATATCCTGATGGATTTGAGCTGGAATTTCACTTTCCCAGCGGGCATTATATCAAAGACCATGAAACAGGTCTGGCAGTAGCTTCATATTTAGAACAAATTGGTATTAGTGTTAATTCAAGAAGTAGGCCCTGGTCAGCCCTGGCTTCAGATATCGGTCAGCAGCAGGTTGATTTCAATATGATTGGCTGGGTTCCTTCACCAATTATTGCTCCCTTTACCGGTACCATTCTTTCTCGTGACGATGATAAGGGTCATGGAGCCTGGAATACCGGTTACTCCAACAATCAGGTTGATGATTTGTTTGAACAGGCTGTTTTTGCTGCTGATGAGAAAGAAAGAGAAAGGCTCTGGATGGAAGCCAATAGACTGGCAATGGAGGAGGTTGCAGTTATTCCTCTCCATCAGCTCTATGAGGTTTTTGGTGCCCATGAAGATCTTAATGTTACTGTAGGATCAGGTGGCGAAATATATGCCCGTTATCTATCCTGGAACAGATAGCAAAATAGCCAGGTGAAAAATATTATGGAGCTCCACTTCTAAAGGTTTTTTTGGTTGGAGCTCCTCTTTTCTCTTGACTGTATTTTCATAAAGGAGATGAAACCATGTACAGGGAAAGAATAGACAGGCTTAAAAGGATCTTAGAGGGGCAGAACCTTGATGTAATATTGCTCTTTAATCCAGCCAATCTTTTTTATTACTTTGGATATTATGATATTAAAGGTCGTTCTATTGGTATAATTTTTAAAAATGATTATAAATCTGTGCTAATCTCTTCTGCTTTTGCGGAAAAGGAGGTTAGAGAGGGCTCCTTTACTGAGAATCTTAAGTTTTATTCTCCCTCTACTGTAGACAAGTATCAGCTTTTATCAAATACCCTGCATGACTATTTGCTTCATAACAATATCCGGGTTGGGGTAGAAGAACAGCATATTTCTATGGCTGATTATAAATGTCTTAAAGGTGTCCTTGAGGGATGCAGTTTAAAGCCGGCTGCTTCTTTACCGGCAAAGGTAAGGGCAATAAAAGATCAGGAGGAAATAACGATGATGCAGCTCGCCTATGAGGCTGCAGAGATGGGTGGTAGCGCTACCAGCAATGCTATCCGTGAAGGGATTACAGAGCTGCAGCTGGATCGGGCTGGAAATGTTGTTTTCTCTGAGCTAATAGAGGATCAGTCATTTACCGATCAGTTTCAGGAAATAACCAGCACTGTTGCCGGTATCCACCGTACCACTCCACCCTTTAATCTTTCCTCAAAAAATAAAGTTAGATCTGGAGATCCTGTCATGCATGTAAGGGCTGTTATCTATAACAGATACTGGAGTGAGTATGAGAGGACCTTTTACTGTGGGAAGGTTAGTAGTGAACTAAAAAAAATAGACTGTATTGTATTTGAAGCTCAAAAATCAGCTATCAGCTCTATCAGGCCTGGTGTTACTGCTTCTTCTATTGATGATGCTGCTCGAAGGGTGATTATTGATGCAGGCTATGGGGATTATATTTATCATTTTTCTGGCCACGCTATGGGTATAGAGCGTCAGGAAAAGCCCTTTCTTGATCAGGGAGATGAGACTATTATACAGGCCGGTATGGTTTTGAGTGTAGAACCGGGTATCTATGTTCCAGAGGTAGGAGGAGTAAGACATTCCAGTATGGTTGTGGTTACTGAAGAGGGCACTACAGTATTTTAGTAGTCCTTTATGATAGGATTATTAGGAAAAGGTGGGGGATAACAGCAATGAAGTGGAAAGTGATGCTCAAATCACCTGAGGTCTTACTTTCAATTATTATCATATTATTATTCATGGTGCTTACTATCTTTGCACCACTGATAGCACCACAGAATCCCTATGATCTTTCATCTATTTCTATTGAGAATAACTTTTTGCCTCCCTTCGAGAATGACAACCATGATTCTCTGCTATTTATTCTTGGCTCAGACCATCAGGGGCGGTGTCTTTTTAGTGCTATTGTATATGGTTTACGAATTTCTATTATGGTAGGCCTTTTATGTACACTGATCTCCTTTGTTTTTGGTAGCAGTCTGGGTCTTATTGCTGCCTATGTTGGGGGGATGGTGGAGAGTATAATAATGAGAATAGCAGATAGTGCTTATTCCTTTCCACCAGTCCTAATTGCCTTTTTGGTGGCAGGTGTCATTCAACAGCAGGGTATGGTGCCGGTTATTATTTCAATTGTTGTTTCCAGGTGGGTTCTTTATGTACGTGAGACTTATGGAGAAGGTATTTCTGAGAAGGAAGAGACCTATGTTGAAGCTGCAAGGGCTACCGGACTCAGCGATTTCAGGATTGTAATTAAACACATTTTCCCCAACATTGC
>CAZXKH010000231.1:0-3981 GCA_964641385.1 uncultured Clostridia bacterium
CGATATCGAGTTTACGGCCCGGTTGGAGGAACGACTGGACAGCATCGAGGAGGGTGATGACAGCTGGGTCCGGATCCTGAGCGATTTTTATACTCCCTTTTCCACTCGCCTGGAGAAGGCTCAGGAGGAGATGCAGCGGGTTCAGCTGGAAGAAGAGGTGACAGATGAGAAGTGTGAGAAATGTGGAGAAAATCTGGTGGTTAAACACGGCCGCTATGGTAAGTTTTTGGCCTGTCCGGGTTATCCAGACTGTAAATTCACCAAACCCTATCTGAAGAAAATGGGGGTTGAATGCCCTCAGTGCCAGCAGGGAGAGATGGTTGAAAGGCGTTCCAGGAAGGGGAGGACCTTTTATGGCTGTTCAGCCTACCCCGACTGTGAATTTGTCTCCTGGAACCGACCACTAAAGGAGGATTGTCCGCAATGTGGAAGCTTTCTGGTGGAGGTAAATAGAAAGAAGGGCAACTATCAAAAGTGTAGCAAGAAGGAGTGTGGCTGGAGGAGCGATCAGTGAGGAGGGGTAAATAATGTTTGAGGGAACAACTATTCTGGCTGTTCGCCGTAAGGGCCAGGTGGCTGTCGGTGGTGATGGTCAGGTTACTATTGGAGAAATGGTGATGAAACACAGTGCTTCCAAGGTGCGGCGTTTATATAACAACCAGGTACTGGCAGGCTTTGCCGGGACAGCTGCCGATGCCTTTACTCTCTTTGAGAAGTTTGAGGGACGATTAGAGGAGTACCACGGCAATATGAAGCGGGCAGCGGTGGAGCTGGCCAAGGAGTGGAGAACGGATAAAGTTCTGCGTCGATTAGAGGCCCTTTTGATTGTGGCCGGTAGTGAAGAACTACTGCTGATATCGGGTTCGGGGGATGTCATAGCCCCTGACGATGGTGTGACGGCCATTGGCTCCGGGGGAGGGTATGCCCTGGCGGCTGCCAGGGCCATGGTCAGGGATGATACCGGCCTCAGTGCTGAGGAGATAGTGCAGCGTGCACTGGAGATTGCCTCCGAGATCTGTATCTATACTAACCGGGAGATTACCGTGGAGGTAATCGATTAAGATAAAAGGAGGATCATGATGGAGTTAACACCCCGTGAGATTGTGGAACGGCTTGATTCATATATTATTGGTCAGCATGAGGCCAAAAGGGCGGTGGCCATAGCCCTGCGCAACAGATATCGACGCCGGCAGCTGACCGGTGAGATCAGGGATGAGATTATACCCAAGAACATATTGATGATTGGCCCCACTGGAGTTGGTAAGACCGAGATCGCGCGCCGGCTGGCCCTGCTGGCTGAAGCACCCTTTATCAAGGTTGAAGTAACCAAGTTTACTGAGGTGGGTTATGTGGGGCGAGATGTGGAATCAATGGTCAGGGATCTGCTGGAGACGGCTATCCGTATGGTAAAGAAGGAAAGGATGGCCAAAGTAGAACCCAGAGCCGAGGAGATGGTGGAGGATCGACTGGTGGATATTCTCTTGCCCCTGCCCAATAAAAAGAAGAAAAAGAACCCCTTTGGTGCCCTGCTTGAATCCTTTGCCAACGAGGAGGAGGGTAAAGAGGAGGAGGAGAATGATACCTACCGCCGTTTAAAGGAGAGGAGAGAGAGGCTTAAGGAGCGCCTGGCTGCCGGTGATCTGGAGGACAGGATGATTGAGATCGATGTGCAGGTCCAGAATAAACCCATGGTGGAGTTCTTCTCCGGAGCCGGAGTGGAGGAGATGGGTATTAACTTCCAGGATCTTCTGGGTGGTATGCTGCCCAATCGTAAAAAGAAGCGTAAAGTGACCATTGGTGAGGCCAGGGAGATCTTAAAACAGGAAGAGGCACAGAAACTAATCGATATGGATGAGGTTTCCAGTGAGGCCATTCAGAGGGTGGAGGAGAGCGGAATAATCTTTCTGGATGAGCTTGATAAGATCACCGGTGAGCAGGGGAAATCAGGTGGCCCTGATGTCTCCCGCGAGGGTGTACAGCGAGATATCCTCCCCATTGTGGAGGGTTCAACGGTGATGACCAAGCATGGTCCGGTCAGCACCGATCATATTCTCTTCATCTCTGCCGGTGCCTTCCACGTCTCCAAGCCCTCGGATATGATTCCTGAACTGCAGGGTAGATTCCCCATTCGAGTTGAACTGGATAGTCTCAATGCAGAAGACTTTCAGAGGATCCTCACTGAACCGGAGAATGCCCTCATTAAGCAGTACACAGCCCTGCTGGAGGCTGATGGCCTGCAGCTTAGCTTTGAGTCTGAGGCCATTGGAGAGCTGGCTGCCATTGCGGCTCGTGTTAATGAACAGACAGAGAATATAGGTGCTCGCCGGCTGCATACCATTATGGAAAAACTGCTGGAGGAAATCTCTTTCAATGCCCCGGAAATGGCCCAGGATCAATTTGTAATCGATGCCTCCTATGTTAAAGAACAGCTGATGCAGGTAGTTGAGGACCAGGATCTGAGCAAGTATATTTTATAATTATTTGCTGTCCAGTAGAGAAATATGGTACTGATTCTTGTAATCATTCTTAAAATACGTTACAATATAGAATAAAGTCATAATCTTTTAAAAATATTAAGGGAGGTTTGAGGATTGGATGAACTACTTGAAAAGAGCAGAAGGATAAATAGACTGCTTCAGCGTTCAGCCGGTCATCCTGTGGATTTTTCAGAAATGGCTATTGTCCTCACTGAAGTGATTGGAGCCAATGTCTATGTAGTCAATAAAGAGGGTAAGGTTCTCGGTCATCACTTTGTGGATGAGTTTGAATGTACATTAATGCTGGAAGAGGTTATTGAAAAGGGGCTCTTTCCTGAGGATTACAACCAGGGGCTGTTGAGAATTGAAGAGACCCGCTCCAATATAGAACAGAAGGAGGGGCTCTGTGTCTTCAAAGAGGGGGAAGAGTGTATTTTCAAGCAGAAGCTGACCACCATTGTTCCCATTCTTGGTGCTGCAGACAGGCTGGGCACTCTGATTTTGGCTCGTTTTTCAAATAAATTTAAGCCCATTGATCTGATTCTGGCTGAGTACGGAGCCACTGTGGTGGGAATGGAGATTCTCCGCAGCAGGACCGAAAAACTGGAGGAGAAGGCCAGGAAGAAGGCAGCAGTCCATGTGGCCATTGAAACCCTCTCCTATTCTGAGCTGGAGGCAGTGGAACATATCTTTGCTGAACTTGATGGTAATGAGGGTCTACTGGTGGCCAGCAAGATTGCCGATCGGGTAGGGATTACCCGTTCTGTTATTGTCAATGCCCTCCGCAAACTGGAAAGTGCCGGAGTAATAGAATCCCGTTCCCTGGGAATGAAGGGGACCTATATCAAGATTATTAACGATCGTTTAATGGAAGAACTGGAAAAAGTTAAAGAGTAAAGACTTCCGGGTTACAGTCCTTTTCTGGTACTTTAGGCCCGACCTTAAAGGTTGGGTCCTTTTATTGAGGCAGGGATCCTTCATTATATCTAGAATTAATATACAATTGTCGTTTTTTTTTGAAGGAGGAGTTGGCATGGCCAAAAGGATCCTAATTGTAGATGATGCTACCTTTATGCGGACCATGATCCGTGAAATAGTTCTTGGTGCGGGCTATGAAGTGGTGGGTGAGGCTGAGGACGGCCTCCAGGCACTTGAGATGTACAGAGCAGAAGACCCCGATCTGGTTACTATGGATGTTACCATGCCGGAGATGGATGGTATCACTGCTCTCAGGGAAATATTGAAAATAGATGCTGAGGCCAGGGTAATAATCTGTAGTGCCATGGGTGAAAGGGAACTGGTACTGGAGGCCATGAAAGCCGGTGCACTGGATTTTATAGTTAAGCCTTTTAAGGCGGAGAGTGTACTGGAGGCCATCCAGAATGCACTGGGGGAAGGAGATAATTAAAGATGAGTGATTTTTCCTATAGTGATTTAACCGAACTTCAGCTTGATGCATTAAATGAAGTGGGGAATATTGGTTCCGGTAATGCTGCCACATACT
>CAZXKH010000232.1:0-3978 GCA_964641385.1 uncultured Clostridia bacterium
TGTACTTCATGTCCTAATATTCTTGACGGAAGCACTTGATCAGGATCATCTTCAAAATAAAAATCTAACCATCTTGTATCAGTAACATCATCACCATCTCTTGGATCATGGGCAGGGGTATATGCTCGTCTGGTCGATTTTACGGAACGAATTAATGGTTTAAAATCAAGGTGTTCTATGGGTTTTCTTTCCACCAGCACTTCCCTTGACCTGGCTGGAACCTTGCCGCTAAAGGTTTGAGGAGTTGGTATTGGAGGTCTGCGTGATTCCTTTTCTCCAATTGAATTTACCAGATTAACTATCACATCGTACTCAACGTAATTCCCGCGTTCATTGGATACCCTGTAAGTTATCTCATATTCAAAATTATTGTGTGAAACTCCGCTCTCCTGCTCTATTCCCAGGACCGTTACCGATGAACCATTATAAGTAAATGAGGGCACCAATTGACTAACATCGTCAATCTCTCTTAAATCCATCACTATCCTGTTATCGTCAAAATCACTTTCATTCAATTCAGTGCTGTACCCCAGATCGGGATTGTGTTCAGTTAAAAAGGAAAAGGTTTTTAGTCCCGGAGCTTCGTAAGTTGTAGATATCTTTAAGACAGCAACATTACCCAGATCGAAGGTAATGAACAGCTCCAGCTCATCTCCCTCATCTGTAAGCTTCTCCTCTAAGTACGAATCCCTGATAATCAGAGTATCTCCATCAATTTCGAAATCATCTTCTGTCAGCTCTTTATCTCCATCTTCAATAGATTCAATGGAGCTGGCCTCATTCCAGATGATAGTCGTCGTTACCTCACCGGGGTTACTAACATCATACTTCACCTCCCCTGGATCAATTGTGGCCAGTATGAAGACGGCTGTAACCCTTTGATCTTTATCCATGAGGACGGTAGTCTCAGGCTCCCTGTTATCGGCTACCTCACCATCCCATTCATAAAAATCCCAGTCTCCTATCGGTTCTGCCTTCAAATTTACCAGCTCATCCTCATTATAGGTGTAATCACCCTCTTCAGGTACAACTGAACCTTCTCCCTCAACCTGGATAGTTAAAGTGTAAGACTCCGGATCATTATCACATCCAAAGAGAACCAGTCCCAGAATAATCACCATCAGTAATAATAGCCTTGTTCTCTCCCTTTGCACGCATGAAAATATTTGCTTCCCCCTTCCTGGCATTTATAATCTGGCCTTCAACTTATAAATAAGACCAGAAACTTACTTAAATATTTACCATTTCATTCTCCTCTGTTTATCAGTTCATGGTTCTGTAACATCAGAATATCATTCCATTTGATATAGGTTTTTTCTATCAGCTTCCCCCTTTTAAATAAATTTTTATCTTTAAGTACTGCAAACCTGGCCGTATCTAATTTGGGTTTGAGATCATAGATAAAACTTGAGCCATGCTCCAGCTCTACTAATATCCTGTAATTTTCCAGGAACCCTATCGAACTGATTTTCTCCATATTTATCTCCATTTCCAAAAAAAAAGTTACTATACTTAAGTATAGTAACTTATCTGTGATCAGTAAATCACACAAAAATACCATTTTCCATTTTTTTATTGTAAAATATTGTACTTTTTAAATGATATTTAGCTCACGGGCCTTATTTATGGCCTGAATTTTGTTGTTTGCCTCAAGCTTACGATAAATATTCTGGAGATGTCTTCTAACCGTGTTATGTGAAAGGAAGAGTTCTTTAGCTATTTCTTTCTGTTTGTGACCATCTTGAAGAAGACTTAATACATCCAGCTCTCTGCTGGTTAAAATATTTAGATCATTGCTTTTTTTTAGTCTTTGTAATGCCTTTAAAAAATTATTACCCAAACCAAGAGCACTATCGAGCCATTTGCTATTTACTTTAGAATCCATTTTTTGTAATAGCGATCCAATCTCAGGCATATATTCTGCAAAGGGAGTAATAATTCCATCAGGCTCTGCGAGCCTGACTGAGGAAAGCAAGACCTCCAATGCTCTTTCATTATTGTATAGATGTTTTTTTGCTATCGCATCAAAGATGCCAGCATAGATAAATCCGAATATATGGTTATTTGGTTGGTATGTTTCTCTCATTATTTCAACAATTATCTCCAGCTCTTTATAGTTTTTGCTTAAGATGGCAGCACAACCTCTTACAATATAATTGATACCCATTCCCTGGTCAAAGAGTCTGTTGCAGGTTAAATCTCCATCTTTCAACCAGGCAGGTATCTGTTTCTCCTTACCCAAAATACCATAAACATAACCGGCGGCTATATCAAAGCTGTTAAAGAGAATGGGATTAACTGCAGTATCCTCCACTTCACCCTTCAGTCTGTCAATAATTAATAACGCCTGACCGGGTTTACCACTGAGAATAGCATGACGGGCAAGACATAGTTTGCAGCAAATTACAAGGCTAAGCTGGTTTTTTGTCCTGGCCTTATAAATAGCTCTGGAGGCTAAGGGCCTGGCTTTTGTTAAATTACCTGTTTCAAGCATGTACTCTGCCCTTACCAGATACTTATATCCCCTTCCACAACCATTTGATATATGGCGATAATACCAAAAATCCTTTTCTATCAGTTCTACAAAGGGCAACAGTCCCTGCTGGTCCCTATGATAGAGATAAAGGGTATGTGGTGAACCAAAGGTAAATATTGCCTCAGGGTTAGAAATCAATGATCTCTTGCCATCAAAGAGATCATAGGCCTTTTTATGGTATTTGCTCATTGCCTGTCCATCATTAAAATAGAGAAAACTCTCGGCAAGAGCAATTTCACCCAAAATATACTCTCTGTTAGCCAGGTTATCATCATTTTCATAGACTTCTCTGGCCTCATATAACATTTCAGCCCCCTCCTTTTGGTCAACAGAAATTAAAAAGGAATATATATAGGTTATATAGGCCAGAGGACGTGAGAGTTTAGTCTTCTTATCTATATCATCAAAGGCCTTAATAATAATACCCGGTGCTTTATCCATCAGTTCTGCTGCACCGGGCATCTCAAATATATCCAATATTTTATTGTGGGCTCCTGCCTGATGATAATAATCCACAGCTTTAATTAACTGGCCTGTCTTAGCACACCAATCACCATAACGAGATAGCAAGGAGTCTTTATCCATATCTGATAGTAAAAAGAGATCCTTTAGCAGGTATCTCAGTATTGCATGCATAGAATAAGACCTGGATCTTTGATCATAACGAAGAAAGTTACTGTTTTCGGCTATCTGGTGAAGCAGCTTACCAGCTCTTTTATCTTCTGCTAAATATTTGGCTGCTGCAAGAGAAAAATTCTCAATAAAGGACATCTTTAATAGAATTTGCTGTACCCTTTGATCGTATTTATCATATACAGCAGTCTTCATCAACCGCTTAATATCCTGTATGTTTTCAATTGATTTATTTTCATTATAATTAACCAGGGCAAGGCTGATTGCAGCCACCCAGCCATCAGTATTTCTAACCAAAAGTTGCTGGTCTCTTTTGGAGAGGATAAAACCATTTTTAGCAAAAACTTCAAGTGTCTCCCTTTCATTAAACTCAAAGGAATCCTGAGAAACCTTCATACACAGGCCCTTTATTGCCAGTTCATCAATAGGAAGATCGGGAATACTACGACTGATGACTGCAATATGCAGATCGGGGATAGCTGCCCTGGCAAAGGCAGTGATTAAATTATCTATATGTTCGCTTTTGTTCTCATGGTAATCATCTATGGCTACAACCGTTGGTTTAGAAATATTGCTGGCTGTAATATTTATAACACGATCAATATCAACTGTAGTTTTAGGAAGCCTAAAGCTTGAAAATCTCTGGGAAAGCATGGGATTAATGTTTTCCAAACTCTGGCAAAATTTTTGCCATGTCCACAATTCATCACTTTCCCCTATGCTGAGGGCAAACCATATCTGTTGCAGACCCTCTCTTTTCTGGAGAAATGATTTAACAGCTGTAGTCTTACCATAACCCATAGAGGAAA
>CAZXKH010000233.1:0-3925 GCA_964641385.1 uncultured Clostridia bacterium
TTGTTGGACGATAAAGAGTCCATAAAAACTACAATGGAGGTTTTAAAAATGAACAAATCTGATCTGGTTCAAGTAGTAGCAAATAGGTCGGGTTTAACCAAGAAGGATAGTGCAAGTGTAGTAGAGGCAATTTTAGATGGTATTACTGGCAGCCTGGCTAATGGAGAGAGTGTACAGTTAGTTGGGTTCGGTACTTTTGAAATAAGAAGCCGTCAAGCCAGGGAAGGTCGTAACCCTGCTACTGGTGAAACAATCAAGATTGAAGCATCTAAAGCTCCTGCTTTTAAAGCAGGTAAAGCGTTAAAGGATAAGGTTAAATAATATTATTAAATGAGTAGTTCTCCTCGTCATCAATGCCCCTCAGACCTAATCTGGGGCGTTCTGAGAGGTTTTTATAAAAATAAAGCCAAGATATGGAAATTAGTCGCGGTTATGTCTCATTATGCCAGGTGATTGTGATGTCTTGAAAAGTTGAATACTTGACTGTATCAGACATTATTTTAGGAGTGGCTTTTCTTTATGCTTACTAAAAGAATGAGAGTATCACTTATCGCAGGAGCCATACTAGGTGTGGTTTGTATTGTTGGAGCTTCAGTAAGGTCAGACTTTGGGCTAGATACTACATATTTATTTGCCTTCTGGTATAACCGATTACTCATGGGCTTTGTAATTGGTTTGTTAGATGGAACAATGGGATTGCCTAAAGTTTTATATCGTGGAGCAGGTATCGGTTTACTTGTTTCATTAGCCTTCTATAGTTCAACAGGTTTTGGTGATCCAGTCGGGTTTATAGCTGGCATTATTTATGGGGTTATTATTGAATATGTAGCAATTAAATATGGGGAGGCACTTCATAAAGTATAAATGGAAATAAAAGGTGATAAATTTGCAAAAAAGGCATTATCCTTTTACCTTAATCTTAATACTTTTATTACTGATAATCTTTACAGGATGCAATAGCCAAGATGAGGTTTTGTGGGTGTACAAGCCCATGATTTCAATAGGCGATGATTTATTTGGTGATACAGGACATACGAAACAAAAGCTATCAGATGGATGGGAACTTGCTGGAATAATTGAGCAAGAGGTTTCACAAACAGAACCCATGGTTAAAGGTGAAAAGTACTATATTGCTAACGATCTTCCTGTAGGAACTGAAATATATGGGAGTGAAGAAGAACCTGACATAATATATGCAAAATACAATGATACTTTTATCAGATATGAGCTGATGGAAGAATAATCAATCCTGACCCCAAAACTCCCCAGGCTGCTATAGAGTATTTCATTTTGATGAACAGTCTAATAGTAAAATACCCTTATTACCTGTAGAACAATAAAGGCTATCGCAGGGGCTTATTATATCGAGTAAATTAAATTCTTTAAAACCAGCGTCCTTAAAGCTTATTTTTATGGTCAATTTCAGTTAGGAACAATCAATCTTTATCTAATGGCAACTTATCCGCATTTTATGTACAGGTTTGAGCCATTCCTGATCTTTAAAGTATGATTGGAATAATTAAGGATTTATGTTAGCATGCCCACAAAGGGGCGATAAAAATGCTAAAGCGGTTAATTCTTTTTGTTATTATGTTTATAGTTCCAATGATATTCTTGGCAGGTTGTGCTCCAGAGGAAGATGAAATTGAACTACAAGCTGATCCTGAAGAAGATACAGAACACATCGCTAAGTTCAACGAAGTCTTGATACCTGATAAAAATTTAAAAGAAGCAATAATTGATGAATTGGAAATTGATTATATTACTAAAGATGATCTGAAGAATTTAAAGAGCCTATCTGTTGGGTATGAAAATATTTCTGATTTAGAAGGACTACAGTACGCAGTAAGTTTGGAGGAACTTGATTTACGGGGTAGCAACATTTCAGATTACTCGCCACTGGAGGATCACAAAAATTTAAATTTAAGTATTACTTCTGAACAACTTCCAGAAGATTTATCAATTTTTCAAGACATTAACCAACTGACACTTTATACTGAGGATCCTGAATATGCTGAGGATCCAGAGAATATTAACGTAATTAGGGAGTTAAAAAATATTGAATTACAAATAGATATTGATGAACCGCTTGCGGGGTTAATTGATAATTTCAGCTGGTCAAAAGATGGAAAATATGTAGCCTATAGGCATCAAATACCGGGGTATCGTGGTCTTACAATAGATATTTATATAATTAATACTCAAGAGGACGGAGGAAAATTTATTTATAGTGTAAGGGAGGCTTTAATTGCATTTGCAGGAATGTCTTCTTATAAGAACCCATTAAACCAGTGGGTAGAAGGAACAGAAGACTATCCTCGATATGAAAAGCACGAATGGACATATGACGGAGATGCTTTATTAATTACTTTAGGTGATGGTACGGATATATACGGAGCCCTAGCAGAAGATGAATTAGAGAGTGGTGTTTACAAATTTGATGTAGCTGAAGAAAAAATTATTAAAGTTGAATAAGTTGATTTAGAAATGATTCGCTAGTATGTCCCAGAATTTAAAAATCGGGATTTTTCACAAAATGAAAATTAGTTTTAGTACAAGGAATTTAGAAATAATCGACGAACTGTACCCCTACCAATATGAACTCATCCTACTTAATTCCAACAACATGATGATTAAAAGATTCCAGCACCACCAGCAGTGGAAAGGTGGAGATATGATCAGAAACTACAAATTGAAAATAACAATATTTCTTATTATCTCACTTTGCTTATTTATTATAGGTTGCGCTTCAGGTAATGATGTATCACCAGATCCAATGGAACCTGAGGAAACAGTTGAACCAGAGCCTGAGGCAGAAGATGAGTCAGAGCCAGAAGAAGCTGAAATTGAGGCGGAGACAAAGATTAATGTAGTCGTAAATGTTGACGTGCTTCATCTGAGAAGTGGTCCAAGTGCTGATCATGAAATATTGGCTCGCCTACATCCTGGAAATGTTCTTGAAGTAATTGACGAACAAGATGGATGGCTTAAAGTAAACCGTGAACAAGGCTGGGTTCATGGTGATTCTGTTGTCAAGCCTGAGAATCCAGATAAATTATATGAAGTGCTTCCAGTTGAAGTACAACCTGTTGGGTATTCAGAAGAGCAAGTAGCTATCTTTATTGAAGATTCCACTAGTTTTAGTTTATACGGTTTTATACTTCCCGAATTTGATCATCCCAATGAAATAAGTAACGAGGATCTGATTAGCGCTGTGACATTAAATGGGGTTACACCACATTATAACGATTCACGTCATAGTTTTATTATGACTGGAAAAGATGTTCAAGAAACAGCCAGATCAATTTTCGGCTCTGATTTAAATGATATAGAGCATAAAGATGTTTGGCCTTACGATTGGAATGATGAAGACCAAGTCTACCAAATTTTAGCTTTCGGTCCTAGTAGTTATACCGATACAAAAGTTTTAGATGTAAGGGAAACGAGTGAAGAATTTATTGTGGATGCTGTCCATTTGAGATACTATTACAATCCACAGGAAACAGAACACATTAGTTATGTAATAGGTGAACTCACAAGGATGTCAGAATTTGATAGCTATGAAGACTTACTGGAAAACAGCGATGCTGTAGTTTTGGTCGATGAGCACCATGACGATGGGACAATTGACAAACACATAGACTTATTTCCTGTCAGACGCTATATATTGTCTAAAGAAGGGGATGGTACCTGTTATATAAGGCAGAGCTATTTGCTCGATGATTAATAGCTTGTGCAATAATAATCATGAGCGTTAATGTATAAACTTTTTCGAAGTTGCTCATGCTGATTTACAATCATCATTAAAACAAAAGGCAGATGAGCATATTGTTGAATGCTTTATTAATCGCTAAAAAGGGGTTGTCCAGTAATGAAGTGTCCGTTAAGGATTGATTCACAAGGTAATGCCTCAGATTGTTACCAA
>CAZXKH010000234.1:0-3918 GCA_964641385.1 uncultured Clostridia bacterium
CAACCTATGAATATCTGCGTCCTGTTTCCACTGCGGCCGGGGAGGAGGCTGGAGAGGGGCTCCTCTCTCCCGGTGAATTGAGACAGTGGTTGATGGATGCACCACCCTCCTTTTCCAATTACCCACCCTATTCTGCTCCCAATCAGTACCGATGGGTGCGGGAGTTCTCCCTTGCTCAGCTGGAAGCACGCCACTCCTGGCTGGGTTCAATTGAAGAGATTACTGTCCTGGAAAGGGGTAGCGGGGGATCTGTTCAACGCCTGCTGGTCAGGGGCAGTCAGGGTGAAAGGGAGGTCAATAAAGACAGTATTCGCAGTTTCTTTAATAACCTGCGCAGCAACCGTTTTGTGCTTGATAAGCGCTATGATCAGGAAGGTCAGCTGCAGGGAGTGATTCTTTACGGTGGTGGCTGGGGACACAGTGTTGGTATGGGACAGACAGAGGCTGCAGCCATGGCCCGTGAGGGTTATGATTACTCAGAGATCCTCCATTTTTTCTATCATGGGGTTGAGCTGGAAAGGGCATACTGATTACTGAGTTGGTGACTGTCCTCTCTTAAAAGAAGCAGATTTTATTTCAGGGAGCTGGTTTGCTTGAGAACTATTGTGCTGGGGGGAACTAGAGAGGAATGGGAGCTCTTAAGAGAGCTTCCCCATCTGCAGCTTGAGGCTGTCTACAGCCCTCAGGGCAGTCAGAAGAGTGAAGGGGAAGACTATCCTCTTTATGATCGGCTTCAAGCCCTTCCTGCCAGCGGGGAAGTCCAGCTGCTGGTGGACCTTCTTTCTTCCCCGGACCCCGGTCAAAGGCTAAGAGCAGAGCTTGGTCCTCATGGTTACCTGCGGGTCAGCAGTCCATCCCTGCTCAGATCCCTTTTACAGCCGGCAGCTGTAAAGGAGAACAGAGTGGAGATGGAGGTTATTCTCGATTCCATCCATGATGGCATGATTGCTGTCAATGGGGCCGGGATCATTACTCTCTTTAATGCCGGTGCTGAGAGGGTAACAGGACTTTCCGCGGCTGAATGTCTGGGCTCTCATGCAACAGATGTGATTCCCAATACCCGCCTGCACTGTATTCTTGAGAGTGGGGAGAGTGAGCTGAACCAGAGACAGGAGATCGGGGCAGTCAGCATTATAACCAACAGGGTCCCACTCCATAATAGCCAGGGGGAGATCATTGGAGCAGCAGCCTTCTTCCGAGATATCACAGAGGTCAGGGAACTGGCCGAGGAGATCACCGATCTGAGAGAGATTAGGTCCCTGCTGGAGGCCATCATTAATTCCACTCAGGATGCCATCTCTGTGGTTAATGAAGAGGGTATCGGAATGATGATTAATCCCGCCTATACCAGCCTGACGGGCCTTACAGGGAAGGATGTGATCGGTCAACCGGCCACTGTTGATATTGCTGAAGGGGAGAGTATCCATTATCGGGTCCTGAAGGAGGAGCGGCCCATCTCAGGGGTCAGGATGAAGGTGGGACCCAAAAAAAGAGAGGTCATCGTCGATGCTGCTCCCATTACAGTCAAAAACCAGCTGAAGGGCAGTGTGGCTGTTATCCATGATGTTTCTGAGATCAAGAACCTGACCGAGGAACTAAACCAGGCCAAGCGCCTGATCAGGAAACTGAAGGCCAAGTATACCTTTGATGATATAATTGCTGTCAGCAAGAAGATGGAGGCAACTATTAACCAGGCCCGCAGAGCCTCTTCTACTCCGGCCACTATTCTCCTTCGCGGAGAGAGTGGAACTGGCAAGGAGCTCTTTGCTCATGCCATCCACAATGCCAGTCCCAGGGCTCGGGAACAGTTTGTTTGTGTTAACTGTACCGCCATTGCTCCTTCTCTCCTGGAAAGCGAGCTCTTTGGTTACGAAGAGGGGGCCTTTACCGGGGCCAGCAAGGGTGGTAAGAAGGGCTTTTTCGAGGAGGCGGATGGAGGGACTATCTTTCTGGATGAGATTGGCAAGATAGATTTAAACCTGCAGGCCAAGCTGCTGCGAGTCTTACAGGAGAAGGAGGTTCTACCTGTTGGGGGTAACAAGCCCCTGTCGGTGGATGTAAGGGTCATTGTGGCCACCAATATTAAGCTGGAAGAGGCCATTCAGCAGGGAGAATTTCGTGAAGACCTTTATTATCGCCTCAATGTTTTTCCCATCAATATTCCCCCTCTGCGCCAGCGGAAGGAGGATCTTTCGGTTCTAATCCATTATCTGATTCGGAAGTTCAACCAGGAGTACGGTCGTTCTGTGCACAGCTGTACAGATGAGGCCCTACAGTTCTTAAAGGGTTATCACTGGCCGGGTAATGTGCGGGAACTGGAGAATATTATCGGCCGGGCCATGATCAATCTTAATCTGGATGAAGATATAATTAGGCGCCGACACCTTCCCCCACTGGGACAGCATCTTTCCCACCATGAACAATCCATTCTATCTCAGACTGAAGGTGAAGGTAGAGTACCTGATCTGGAACACTATTCTCTCCGGCAGCTGGTAGAGAATACAGAGAAAGAAGCTATTATGTTTGCCCTGCAGCAGAGTGGTGGCAACAAAACAGAAGCCGCCAGCAGTCTGGGGATTGCCATCAGAAGCCTCTACTATAAGCTGGAAAAGTATGGACTCTGATACCAGCCTCTGCAGCTATTTGCCTGCAAATTATTGCAGGAGTGCCAGTGGTTAATTTCTTCCCTGCCCTCATGGCTGCCCTTTACGGCAGAGAGGGGAGCGGCATGGTATTTGCATCTACTTAGGGTAGAAGGTAATCCAGTACTTTACTGCCAGAAGGAGGTTAAATTATGTTAATTTTCGAATATTTAGAGAAGTATGGTTATGAGGAGCTTGTCTTCTGCCATGATCAGGTTAGTGGTCTCAAGGGTATTATTGCTATTCACGATACCACCCTGGGCCCCTCACTTGGTGGGACCAGGATGTGGCCCTATGAAAGGGAAGAGGAGGCTATCATCGATGCCCTGCGCCTGGCCCGGGCCATGACCTACAAGGCTGCTGTCTCAGGTTTGAACCTGGGAGGGGGAAAGGGAGTAATTATTGGTGATCCGGAAAATGATAAGAGTGAGGCCCTGTGGAGAGCCTACGGGCGTTATGTCCAGGGCCTTGGTGGGCGTTATATTACTGCTGAGGATGTGGGAACCAGGGAGAGTGATATGGAGCTGATCGCCATGGAGACCGATTATGTTACCGGCACCTCCAGTCAGGAAGGAAGTGGTGACCCCTCACCGGTAACCGCCTATGGTGTCTGGCAGGGTATCAGGGCCTGCCTGGAAAAAGTTTACTCCTCACCCGATTTTGATGGTCGGGTGGTGGCAGTTCAGGGACTGGGTACCGTGGGCAGTGTGCTGGTCAAACACCTGGTGGAGAATGGCGCCCGGGTGGTGGTAGCAGATATCGATGAGCGGGCTGTCAACAGGGTTAAGGAGCAGTACGAGATCAGCTCTGTAGAGCCCGAGGAAATATATGAGGTGGAGTGTGATGTCTTTGCTCCCTGTGCACTGGGGGCAGTAATAAATGACAGTACACTTCCCCGCTTAAATTGTGATATAATAGCAGGAGCAGCCAACAACATCCTGGCCGAGGATCGACACGGTGCCCTGCTGGAGGAGAAGGGTATTCTCTATGCCCCTGATTATGTGATTAATGCCGGGGGACTGATTAATGTGGCCGATGAGCTTAAGGGCTATTCCCGGGAGCGGGCCATGAAGAAGGCAGCCGGGATTTACAGCACCTTAAAAGAGGTCTTTAAGGTGGCTGAGAGGGATCAGATTCCCACCTACAAGGCTGCAGATATTCTGGCCGAGGAACGGCTGGAGAAAATGGCCAGGGTACGAAAGAACTATATCCCAGGTTCTTAGAGGGTGATTAGAGATGTCCAGTGGTCGAGTGGTGATAGATGTTGAGCGGTGTA
>CAZXKH010000235.1:0-3908 GCA_964641385.1 uncultured Clostridia bacterium
AGATGGTGGGTGTCTCAATTTTTTACCAAATCAAGGCCAAAGCAGGAACTCTCTTGCCAGAAGAGGATTAATGGCTTATAATAAAGGAGTATGGATCTGTGTGAAAGTATTGAGAAGACAATTTAGAACTATAGAAAGAAGTGAAAAATCAATGGAATATCAATCGGAGGTGCTTTATCTTTAATGCCAAACAATAATAATGTTTCTCTGATCCCACTGGGTGGAGTTGGAGAAATAGGCAAGAATATGTGGGTAGTTGAGGTTAATGAACGTCTGCTGATTATTGACGCTGGTGTAATGTTTCCCGGTGGTGATTTGCTGGGAATCGATCTCATTATTCCAGATATTACTCATCTGGTGAAGAATAAAGATCGAATTGATGGTATCGTTTTAACTCATGGTCATGAAGACCATATTGGAGCCCTGCCCTATGTGCTGCGTGAGCTGAATGTACCAGTTTATGGGACAAGGCTAACTCTGGGTTTAGTTAGAGAGAAACTCAGAGAACACAACCTGCTACAAAAGTCAGAACTCTATGTTGTAAAGGCCGGTAGCACGGTCAATATAGGATCCTTTACCGTTGATTTTATTCATGTCAATCACAGTATTGCTGACACCTGTGCCCTGGCCATTCATACCCCGGTGGGGCCCATAGTATATGCCAGTGATTTTAAGTTTGATCAGACACCAGTTGATGGCGCAGTTGCCGATTTTCATAAATTGGCCGAGCTGGGCGATGAAGGAGTACTGGCTCTTTTCTCAGACAGCACCAATGTTGAACGGCCAGGTTTTACCCTTTCTGAAAAGGTTGTGGGCCAGAACATCGATGATTCATTTCGAATGGCCAGGGGAAGGATTATAATAGCCACCTTTGCCTCCAATATCCATCGCATTCAACAGTTTATTGATGCTGCGGAAAACTACAACCGCAAGGTTGCTCTAACTGGCCGCAGTATGGTAAATAATGTTAAAACTGCCTGTGAACTGGGTTATCTTGATATCCCAGAGAAGATGATGATCGATGTCCATCAGCTCACCAACTATGAAAGCTCAGAGGTTGTCCTCTTAACTACCGGTAGCCAGGGAGAGCCCATGGCTGCATTGACCAGGATGGCCAGGGAGGACCACAGACAGATTAAGATTGCCCCTCAGGATACAGTAATTATCTCTTCTACTGCCATTCCCGGCAATGAAAAATTTGTTAACCAGACCATCAATCAGCTCTTTAAACAGGGGGCAGAAGTGATCTATGAAGCTGTCTCAGGTGTCCATGTCTCAGGACATGCCAGCCAGGAGGAGCTGAAGTTAATGCTGAATCTGGTTCGTCCCCGTTTCTTTGTTCCTGTTCATGGGGAATCTCGCCACCTTCACCACCACTCACATCTGGCCCAGGAGGTGGGGATTCCAGAAGAGAATATTTTCATTGCTGAACCGGGCAGTATTCTTGAATTTGGAACCGATAATGGTAAGACCATAGGTAAGGTCTCAGCCGGTAGAGTGCTGGTAGATGGACTGGGAGTTGGCGATGTGGGAAATATTGTGCTTAGAGATCGTCGAATGCTCTCTCAGGATGGTATACTGATTGTGGTGTTAACTATTGATAAGGACAGTGGCAAAATTATTGCCGGTCCTGATATTATCTCCCGTGGTTTTGTTTATATCAGGGAATCTGAGGAGCTGCTCAATGCTGCCACTGAAAGAGTAGAGAAGGCACTTAAAGAATGTGAAAGAAAGAATATTACTGACTGGTCCATGATCAAGAACAAGTCACGAGATGCGCTCAGTAATTATATTTACCAGAAAATTAAGCGGCGCCCCATGATTTTACCAATTATTATGGAAGTCTAGTTTTTTGCTCAGTACAGTAACCAGTTTTATTGAGACTGATGATCATAGTGGGAAAAAATAGTTATCATAATGGCAAAATTGGAGCATAAGGGAGGCCTGTGATCCTTATACTAAGGGTAGTTGTAGTCGGAAGCCCTTAGAAGGAGGTTCCCTATGCCAGAAAAAATGAAACTGGAATCCAAGCAGAGTGAAGGGGGAAAAGAGACTTTAAATAACCTTAAATCACTGGGTACCATGCAGCTTCCCTCCCAAAAAAATATTAATGCCATTCAGGTTTTAACGATTGTGGGACAGGTGGAAGGACATATGGTCCTGCCTGCCAAAAACAAAACCACCAAATATGAACACATTATTCCCCAGCTGGTGGCCATGGAGCAGAACGAAGAGGTCAGAGGTTTATTACTGGTCCTGAATACGGTTGGTGGTGACATTGAAGCCGGGCTGGCCATAGCAGAGATGATTACCAGTATGTCCAAGCCAACTGTCTCCTTTGTGCTGGGAGGAGGGCATTCAATAGCGGTCACCATAGCTGTAGCAGCAGATTATTCCTTCATCTCCAAGACGGCCACCATGACCATTCATCCCATCAGGTTGACAGGACTGGTCCTTGGCATTCCTCAGACCTATGACTATCTGGACAAGATGCAGGATCGGGTTGTCAGCTTTGTTACCGAGCATTCACGTATCAGTGAAGATCGCTTTCGGCAGCTGATGTTTCAGACAGGAGAACTGGTCAGAGATGTGGGGACAGTACTTGTTGGAAATGATGCAGTAAAGGAAGGATTAATCGACGAGGTTGGGGGCCTGGCCCCCTCTGTCCAGCGACTAAACCTTTTGAGTGGCCAGCGGGGGGATATGTAATGCATTACAGTATAATACCCGGTGAAATAGTTTTTGAAGTGGAAGAGGAAATCCCTGAGGAGATGGAACTTAATTTTGGCTCAGGCAGGGTTATCCTAACTGAAGCTGGCCCTCTTCAGTTAAAGGTGAAACAGATAATGAGCACCAATCCAGATGACTATTTACAGCATAACCTAAAACCCGGAAGTATCATTGATTTAAGAAAGTAAAAAACCAATAAATTATTACTTATGTTGGCCCGTACAAAATTCAGCTAACATTCTTTCTTACTGTTATCTTCTTCTGCTGATAAAAGGTTAAGGGAAGCTGTTGATGAGTTGTGGAGGGGGAAAGATAATAAAAAAGTAAATTATTGTATGGGAGGAAGTTGATTGCATGGACAGTTTAACAGCAATTGTGCTTGGTATCGTGCAGGGTATTACAGAGTTTATTCCCATTAGTAGTTCCGGGCACCTTGTTATTCTTCAGAATCTCTTCGGTGTAGAAGAGGGTGCCATTACCTTCAATATCTTTGTTCACTTTGGTACAGTGATTGCTGTAATAATTATCTACCATCAGGATATTTTGGAGATTCTCTTCTTGAAAGAAAAACAGAGAAGGATGACTGTCTTATTAATCGCCGGCCTGATTCCCACTGCCATTATTGGTATCTTATTTGAAGAACAGTTTAAGGCCTTATTTACCTCAACAGTTCTGGTTGGTTTTATGCTATTAATTACAGGAACTATTCTTTATCTGGGTGAGAGACTGGCAGGGGAAGACAAGGATATTAAGCGAGTCACAATTGGCCATGCTCTTTTGATTGGGCTGGCCCAGAGCTTTGCTATCTTTCCCGGAATATCTCGTTCAGGGGCAACAATTGTAATGGCTCTTATTCTCGGTTTAAAGAGGGAGCTGGCAGCTCGCTATTCATTTTTGCTGGCTGTTCCGGTAATTATCGGAGCCACCTTACTGGAGGCCAGAGCACTCTTTCATACACCCGATCTTCATTTTTTCATACCACCTCTTATTTTGGGGACACTCTTCTCAATTCTGGCCGGTTATTTTGCTATCAAGGCCCTGTTGCGGGTTTTAAGCAGCAGGAAGCTAAACTATTTTTCCTATTACTGCTGGTTAGTGGGTCTGATTATTATCCTCACACAGATTTAACAAGGTAAGGCAAGAAGTCCGCTTGCAAACTTTGTTTGCTGGCGGATGAA
>CAZXKH010000236.1:0-3905 GCA_964641385.1 uncultured Clostridia bacterium
TTAGTAAAACATGGAAGCACTGATAACCTTCCCTTTATCCATTTTTTGATCCCTTACTCTATCCCGGCATATATCACATCCTTTATCCTGAAAGCTCAAGTACATACTAAAGTCACCTGTAACCGGGCAGTCTGGCTTCCTGGTGTTAAGCATTTATAAGCAATATTCTTAGTCCCAGTAAGCTGCTTTGTTTATTATAGATAATATTAAAGACCATCAATCACGAATACTGGTAGTCTCAAGTTTGCGAAATTCACTGGGGGTAAGTCCTGTAGCCTTCTTAAATGTTCTCCAGAAGTGAGTGCTGTTATTAAAACCAACCCTGTAGGCAATATCTGTGATATTATAATTAGAATTATTTAATAGCCCTTGAGCCTCCATAATTCTCTTATTATTGATGTACTCGATCACAGTAAAGCCACTCTTTTCCTTAAAAAGATGGCTTAGATAGTACTTACTGATATAAAACTGATCGGCAATATAATCCAGAGAAAGGTTTTTATCATAGTTGGCATTAATAAACTGAATTATCTCTTCAAACTTGGTATCACCACGTGAACTCTCTTCGATAACTTTATCCCTGCCATAACCATCCATAAATCTGATAATGATAATCAAAATTTGCAGCAGCAGGGAGTTAATTGCCTGTTCGAAGTAACTCTTCTTCTCATTCTGCTCCAGGATAATCTGATTTATTAAATCCTTAACGGTCTTAATTGTATGAGGATCAAAGGAGAGCTGACAGATATCACGATCATAAAGATCCTGTAACATCTCTGTACAGTCGATATTTGAGGCACAGCCTTCCAAAAAGGATTTTTTGAAATAAATAACAAACCTTTCATATCGGGTAGATTTATCCACATAAATGACCTTATGAATTTCATTCTTTTTGATCAGTATCAGATCTCCCTTTTCCAGCTCATAAATCTTATCTTTGACGAATAAATGACAGCAACCATTGAGCAAAAAATATATTTCATATGCATTATGGTAGGTATTTCTTTCTATTACCCTGGAATACTTCTTCCTGTGAGAGATAACCAGGTCTTCCACTATGAAACTTTTATTCTTCATCGTAATCTCTCCTAATTGATCGGGCTTGATAAGTTTACCTGACAGCTAGTTTCGACATCTATCGCCAGTAATCCTTCAGGAAAGAAATATCCCTCATGCATAAATACTCAATAATGGGGCATCAACCAGAACAGAATCCCTGATTGGTACTGGTGGGGAGGGATAATCCTCCCCACCTTAGTTGCTATAATTTATATATTACTCTCTGCTGCCTTTGTTATTTCCTTTAACTGATCCATTAAGCTGCCTGGCAGGCCCTCTGGCTGATGGTTGGCCAGGAGCTCATCCACTCTTTCCCGTGCTCTTTGGTTGATACTCTTCTCACCCTTTACGGCCCAATCCGAATAACGGTTGCGGTCAAAGAGATCTGGATACCAGTCTTCACGGAAATGCTTTAAGGTATGGCTGTGTTCCATATAATTACCATCTGGCTCAACCTCATCAATGACATCAAGGGCCATGCTCTCGCGATTGATATCAATACCCTTCATAAAGTGTTTTACCCAGCTGATCAGCTCATTGCAGATAACAAGCATCTCAAAGGACTGGGTGTTGTGTGATTCAAGATAACCAACATCATGTATGATGCCGGCACCACCCAGTGCCTGCAAGAGAATACTGAAGGCAGCCTCGGCAGTGGCCTGACCATCAACAATCTTGGCATCACTGCCTCCACCCTGCCCAAACATTGGCATCTTCATGAAATGGGAAAAGTCGGGAGCAAAACCGCGGTTATCTGGAACAGCAATGGCTCCCAGTGTAGTTCTCATATCAAAGGTTCCACCACCAGCACCCTCGAAGATAAAGGGAGCACCCTTCTTTGTCAGCTGTGAGATAAGAAGACCGGCCAGCTGACCTGCATAGGTAGAAACAAGATAGGCAGGTGTGGTAACTGGAGTAATGGCACCCTTCATGGAAGTGGCAGTCTTCAGGATGCAGGGAATACCCTTCTGGGCACAGTAAATTATCTTTTGTGTTGTCTCCACATTTTGAAGCAGTGGCCGGGACAGGTTGTTGTATGATGCAATAAAGGGTTTACGCTTTAAGTTCTCCTCTCCCCCTGCCACCAGCTGTGACATTTTCACACAATCCTTCATACCCTCTAAATCAGAATTAACAAAGACAATGGGTTTGTCTGTTTTATCAAGCATAATCTCCATCTGATAACGATCCATAATCTCCTGGGGAACATCCTTGGGGATTAGCATGGACATCACAAAATCGATGTTGGGCAGTGAATCACACAGCCTAATCCCCTCTTCAATATCCGAGAGCTTACCCTTTCTACGCTCCTGTGTTCTGTAATCCAGGATATAGTTGCCATCAGAGCCAACACCAAAGTAATAATTATAACCACCGATATTAATGCTGGGATTACCCCTTTGATCATAGAGAATAATTTGCCGGGGGGCCTTACTGACAGCCCAGTCGATTAAATGAGAAGGAATGCTTAATCGATGCTGATCAATCTCATAACAACCGGCCTCTTTTAACAGCTGAAAGGCTTCATCATCTTCAAAATAGACACCTGTATTCTCCAGAACCTCAAGACAGGCAGAATATATCTCTCCACACTGATTATCGGTTAAACGCTTAAAGAATGGCCCCTTAAAGTTTTCACTGTTCCCCTTCATATCATATAGATTCATGGCTTTTCTTCCTCCTAAGAAGTGTTAATAGCTCAACCTCAATGCTATATTGACTGGCATAATCCTCATCTCTTGAACCCTCTTTAGTAATATTATTGATTATCAGTCCTCCTCCGCTGATAGCAATAAATAAAACATCTTAAGAATACCGGTTGCCTGTGCTGCTAGAGACCACTAAATAGGTAAAGTGGATTAAAGTAATATCTGCCACCCTTCAAATAATTATCATTACCCGGTCACAGGATATATTTCTTTAGAAAATCAAGGTCAACATTGCCTCCGGAGATAACCACACCTACCTCTTTTTGACGATAGTAATCCGGATCCTTGATGATGGATGCAATACAGACTGCTGCCGATGGTTCAACCAAAATCTTAATCTTAAGCAGTGCATATTTCAGGGCCTGAATAATACTTTCATCACTGACCCTTTTAATATCATCAACATATTTCTTAATATGGGAAAAGACAACCTTACCGGGTTTTTTAATCCGCAGTCCATCTGCAATTGTGTTTATTTCTTCAATGCTTACTACCTCTCCCCTTTGGAAGGAATGATAGACGGCATCAGAACCCATGGGCTGAACCCCAATGGCCTTCACTCTCTCAGATTTGGCCTTGGCAGCCACCGCCCCACCTGCAATTAGACCACCTGCACCTACAGGAGCCATAATATAATCCAGTTCTGGTCTGGACGAGATCATATCTAAAAAAACAGTTCCCTGGCCGGAGAGAGTTCCCAGGTCCTCCATAGAACCAATATACTGATAATCCCTCTCCTTCTGCAGCCGGTGAGCCAAAGCCCTTCTTTCATCTGAGATATTACTACCCGTGATTACCTCTGCTCCAAAGGATTCAATCTGGTTTAGTTTGGCCTGTGGGATATCACCACCGACCACTACTGTGGCCGTTAATCCCAGCGTAGCTGCAGCCATGGCAACAGCAATCCCATGATTTCCGGAGGAGTCAGTTATTACTCCTTTAATGCTCTCAGTATCCTCCATGGTCAACATTCTGGCCATGGCTCCCCTAATCTTAAAGGAGCCATGGTGCTGTAAATTTTCCAGCTTTAAGAAGACCTTTCCAGCTATCATTTCCGATAAGGCCGGACATTCAAGCATTGGAGTATCGATAATATATGGAGTTATTAGTTGGCGAGCCTTTTCAATCTGCTCAAAG
>CAZXKH010000237.1:0-3895 GCA_964641385.1 uncultured Clostridia bacterium
AATAAGGATTAAAAATATTTTTTATCATGGGGTGTCATTTAAATTATCTGGCCTGAGATAGCCTGCTTCATCTCCATTAAAAAGCGGGAGCCAGGAAGTCAATTCACTTTCTTCGGTGAATTGGGGAGGAAAAAAATAAGGACTGCATATATTTCCAGTCTACCCAGCAGCATGGCCAGTGAAAGCAGTAGTTTAATAGCTGGCCCCAGGTCTGCATAGTTGCTTAGAGGTCCTACCAGTTCCAGCCCGGGACCTATATTTCCAAGACAGGCTGCTGTGGCAGAGAAGGCACTGACAAAATCCAGCTCAAGATAGGTTAATCCCAGTACCAGAAAGGCAAAGATTATGAGATAGATTAAAAAAAAGAAAAGGATACCTGTCTCCTGCTGGTCTTCTTTTTTTCTGGTTCTGTAACCGGCCATGGATATTATCTCCTTACCGGCCAGTCGGAGGAGTATGGAGATCCTTGCAATTTTAATTCCTCCGGCAGTAGAACCTGAACAACCACCAATAAACATTAGTAACAACAGCAATGTGCGGGCAAAACCAGACCAGCCGTCATAGTCTACAGTGCTAAAACCAGTGGTAGTTATAATGGATACTGTCTGAAAGAGGGAGTAGCGTAATGAGAGGCTCAGTTCAGGATATATTTTCTGCCACAGGTGAAGGGTTAGTAATAGAGTGGTGATGAGAACTAGCCCCAGGTAGGCGATAAATTCGGTGTTATAGGTTATTTTTTTTCTCCCTGGAGAGAGGAGTAAATAGTAGAGGTGAAAGTTTATCCCCGAGAGAAACATAAATACGATAATTACTGCATCAATCAGGTTGTGGTTAAAGGCACTGATACTGTAGTTTTGAGATGAAAAACCACCGGTGGAGACAGTACTGAAGGAGTGAATTATGGCCTGAAAGGCTGTCATCTCTCCCACCAGGATCAAAAAGAAAACCTGTATGACGGTCAGCGCGAGATATATAATAACCAGAAAACCCAGAGTTTCTTTGAGCCTAGGTTTAAAGCTGTGTGGATTGGGGCCACTTGTTTCTGCATGAAAAAGGTGAATGCTGCCGGGGATTTCTGGAAGAATAATAATAAATAGAATGATAATCCCCAGGCCACCAAGCCACTGGGTTGTGCTCCGCCAGAGAATTATTGTCCGTGAGACTTCCTCCAGGGCAGGAATAACTGTTGCTCCAGTGGTTGTAAAACCTGAGATTGATTCGAAGAAGGCATCCACAGGGCTATCACAGGTGTTGGTGAGCAGATAGGGAATTGCTCCACAGGCTGAGGCCAAAATCCAGGCTGTAGTAACTGCCATAAAGCCCTCTCTGGCAGTATATCCCTTCCTGCTACCCCTTTTATTAATCAGGGTTAATCCCAGGCTGATAGTAATTAGTGCTGCAACTAAGAGCCAGAGGGCATCATGCTCAAGATATAAAAGACCGGTTAATGCTATTGAAACCTTTACACAACCGGTAATCACCAAAACATAACCACCAGTATTTAGGATTAGAGGTATACGCATGGGCAACTCTCCAGCCTTAGTAGTTGTTCCGGGATAGGTTATTTTAGTTTTTCATACAGGATGACAGACTAAGATGGTCAGCTTTAATTGATACTAGATTTGATGATTCCTTCTATCCTGCCTTTAATTTTTATGATTATTCAATGGTTCTGATGACTAAAGAAGGATTACTCTTTTTTTTAGCGAAGTATTTTATCAGTCTTATGCTGTTAGGAAAAAAATATTATATGATGGAAGGGTGAGTTGTAAGTGGACAGTATTGAGCTGTTAAAGGAGCTTACAGAGGCTGATGGACTGCCTGGCTATGAAGGGGAAATCAGGGAGATCTTTAAAAGACACCTTCATCCACTGGCCACAATTGAGAGTGACAGGCTGGGAAGTGTAATTGCCAGCAAAGAGGGTACAACAAAGAAGCCAAAGATAATGCTGGCCGGCCATATGGATGAGATTGGATTTATGGTTAAACTGATTACTGAAGAGGGTTATATTAAGTTTTCTCCCCTTGGAGGCTGGTGGAGTCAAACCCTGCTATCACAGAGGGTAAAGATTAAGACCACTGATGGTCCAGTTATGGGTATGATCGGTTCCAAGGCTCCTCACATAATGGAGGAAGAGGAGAGTAAAAAGATTGTAAAAATGAAGGATATGTTTATTGATATTGGGGCCAGTGACCGGGAAGAAGCAGAATCCTTTGGGGTCCGTCCTGGAGATCCCATCTTTCCCTGCAGTGAATTTACAGTGCTCAGTAATGAGAATTTGTTAATGTCCAAGGCCTGGGATGACAGGGTGGGTTGTGCCCTGGTAATTGATCTGATTAAAAAACTTGAGGGAGTAGAGCATCCCAATACTGTCTATGGAGTTGGCACAGTGCAGGAGGAAGTGGGATTGAGAGGAGCCAAGACCAGTGCTTCTCAGATCGATCCTGATCTAGGCATTGCCCTGGATGTGTGTATTGCCGGCGATGTGCCTGGTGTCAAAGATACAGATGCCATGTCAGCAGTAGGAGATGGACCGGCTATATTACTGTATGATAGCAGTCTTATCCCCAATCTTCAATTAAGGGACCTGGTGGTTGATGTTGCGAAGGAGAATGAGATTCCATATCAGTTTGATTTAATTGAAAGGGGAGGCACCGATGCTGGCAGAATTCATTTGAATGAAGCTGGTGTTCCCAGTATTGTTATCTCAATTCCCACCAGGTATATACACAGCCATAACGGAATACTAAGTATTGAGGATTATAATCATACACTTAATCTGCTCTACAATTTGATTATGTCCCTTGATTATGATACAGTAAATAGTCTGGTAGATTAATTTCTCTTTTATAACTGCAGAGAAAGGAGGAAGGATGACATCTCTTCCCTCCAGGCCAAAGGGTTGAGGATCAGCCATCTCTTTTATGTTTAATCCTGCAAACATATTAACGCTAATGAGAATAGCTCTTCTGCCTCTCTTTGTTTTTGTTTTTTTTGGCAACTTCGAGCACAGCCTTCTCTATGCCGGTTCTATTTTAATCATCTCAGCACTCACTGATTTTCTGGATGGTTATATTGCCCGTAACTTTAACTATGCTTCAAGGCTGGGCAGGTTTCTCGATCCCCTGGCAGATAAACTGACAATTATAACAGTCTTTGTTTCTCTAACTATCCGTGGTTTACTGCCCATCTGGATCACTATCATCATTCTTTTTCGTGAACTCTTTATCTTTTTGGGGGGGCTTTTTCTCTATTACAGTCATACAGAGATTATAAGTACCAGCAGGATTGGCAAGTATGCAACTTTTTTGCTTTACGCGGTCAGCCTTTCTCTAATCTTTGACCTGCGGATATATCTCTTGTTGCTCTTTCTGGCTCTTCCCCTGACCCTTGTTTCCGGTACTGAATATGTATTCAAGGCCTGGAAAAGATATCGACCACCTCATAATAAATTTTTTAATTGAGGTGAATCCCTTGCAGTCAAAATATATTATACTACTATTTATTCCCTTTCTTTTACTCTGCCTGCTAACAGCTACTGAAGCTGCACATCTTACTCCAGTCTTAATTGAGGTTGAGAGCTTTGTTTTTAGTGAACAGCGCAGCAAAAAAAGGGATACAGGTCCTGGTGAGGTTAAAAGAGAGGCCTTAAACCAGGTGCTTCTGCGGGCCTATGAGGAAATAATGGTCCAAAAGATAGATGGAGATTATTTTGAAGAGTTGATTGATGATCGCGAAGGGGTAATTAAATATCTGTTAGAGAATAAAGAGCTCTCTATTACCAAATATCCAGATGGTTCTGTAAGAATAAGACTGAAGCTGTTACTGGAAGAGGATTATTTATTGTATCTCTTAGAAGATATGATTGAGGATCCAGATAGATATGTTGAGGAA
>CAZXKH010000238.1:0-3892 GCA_964641385.1 uncultured Clostridia bacterium
GTGAGAGAAGTGAAAATTGATTTAGCTGTTAAAGACAGCGGGATCAAGATTATTGCTGAGATGAAGACCAAATACAAACCCTGGGCAATGTGTAAAGGACAACAAAAAAGCCCACTCCTATCAGGGGATTCTCAAAACTAACATAATTGTAATGAATTCTATTCCCTGGGTCAGATTCCTGTCCTGTAGATCTCAAAATGTATATTTCTCAGACAAAACAATCATACCCATATAACCCCAGATAATTATTTTTTTATATTATCCGGGGTATTTATTATTGATTAACACTTCTAACATGACAATGGCATGATTGGCTATCATAGCTTTATATAACTCCATTATTTACATCTAGGAGATACTAACTTAATCTTGTATTAATATATATAGAAACAAAAACTAGCATTTTTATTAAAAAGGAGGTAAATTATTATTAGGGGAATTATTATTACAGCCATGATACTAACCCTTTCTCTGGGTTATTATTTCAATGATTATCATCCTACATATCTGCATCAGGATCATCATTTATTGGAAGAAAAAGAGGTTATAAAAAAGATGGATACTACTCCTGTTGATACCCCCCTCAGGGTAATGACTTACAACATTCGTTACGGAAAGGGAGAGGATGGAATTCAGGATTTGAGAAGGATTGCGGAGATAATACATAAAGCAGGCGTTGAGATTGTAGGTCTGCAGGAAGTAGAAACCTTTTCACCTCGCAGTCAATATGTAAATCAGGCCCGCTGGCTGGCAGAGGAACTGGGGATGTATGCTATCTATTCTCCAGCTCTTTCAGTGGGCCCCTATCATTACGGAAATGCCATTTTAAGCCGTTACCCAATAACATATTACTCCAACCAGCCTTTACAATCATCCAGGGAACCTCGAAACTATATCAAGGCCCGGATTGATGTTAATGGCGAAGAGATACTTTTTATCACCACCCATTTAGGGCTATCACAGGGGGAAAGGTTGGACCATATTCAACAACTTCTCAAGAGTATAAAAGAGCACAGTCTTCCAGTGGTCCTGGTTGGTGATTTAAACTGTACTCCAGAGGCCAAAGAAATAAAGCAAATAAGAGGGCTCATGAATGATAGTCACCAAAAATCTGGCTTTGATAAGGGCCTAACCTTCCCCAGCCAAGAACCAAGATATAGAATTGACTATATCTTTGCCACACCCGATATTCAGCTGCTAAAGAGCAAAGGGATAAATAGTATGGTTTCTGATCATTTACCGGTAATTGCTGAAATGATCATTCCCAAAAGAATTGATAATTAAAGGGCAAAGGAGATATAGATAGCCGAGAATTATCGATATAAATACAAGTTCAAAGCTTTAAAACATGCAATATATAGATCTATGGCATTATTGGCCAAGAAGTTTGATTATAGGATAGTTTTAAAGATAATACCAGCAATCCCTACTCTCTGATAAATGGCTTGTTAATCAGACCTGTCCTGCGTATAATGGTCTCAACCTCCAGATCCACAGGCAGGGTTTTTAAGGTTTCCTGCCACTTCCCACTTAGCTCTTCCCTCCATATATCTGGCATCTTTCGGTAAAAGAGGTTCCCAAAACCCAGATAATCACTGCCCAAATGCTTTGAAACTTCAATGGACTGTTTAATATCGTTCTCAATTACTGTAGCCAAACGCTGTCTTAAAGAGGCAGACTTCTCTCCCTCCATTAGGTATGAGGCCGGGCAGGTCTGATCCTGGATCCGGGCTTCAGCCAGGATCTTTATTTTCACCCTGGGCTGATTTTCTTCAGTAATTATTGGTTCCATCTGAGATGATGCTTCATGCACCTCAAGAGCAATAGGATGTTCATCATGTACAGGGCACTTAAAGGTAATGATTGCCCTATGTATCCTTTCATGCACCCAGAACCAGCCTCTTACCTCTCTTGCATCCAGCCAGCCCTTCATTTTATCCCCTACAAAGGCGGCAGCACCCTCAAACTTGATGGTCTCCCTGACTGCTGGTTTCTCTTCAGCAATTCTGTCCTCTTCTGTCTGCGGACCAAGTATTACCCTGCCAATTAATATTTCTCTCCCCACAAGGGCTGAGGTAACCAGGATCTCAATCAGGGTCCGATCGGGAAAAATGGATCTCTGAAAGGCAGAAAGCCTGATCTGTTTTTCAATACCCTCACCTGCAAACTCTTCCAGTGGAGTCTCGGTGCGAAAAAACTCTGTTATACTTCTACCATCTTCAAGAATTATGGGTTCACTAATGACCCTTGACTGCCGTTCACGCTCGAAGAAATCATATATTGGCCCCAGTCCCTTCCTGGCCAATCGTTCGGTAATAATAACGATCCGGTTGTGACCGAAATATGGCTCACGGGATATATTCTGAAAAAGGTTTCTTGAAGCATGATAGGGGGTTACTCCTTTGGCACTAATCACTAGTATCGAAGCACCTCCTGAGTTACCTCCAGCACCGTTAGTTCCCTGTTCCTCTGCCGCCATAGGATTAGCCACCTGGATAGTTATTTCGTAAAGATCTTTATTCTGATCATAATCAAAACCGGTGGCAATAACAAAGGCCCTGTTTTCAGGTTCATTTCGATCCCAGCAGCCGGTAAATAAAAATGTGATCAGGACTATAGTGATGATGATAATTATTATGCTAAACTGCACAGAACGCAAAACATTCACTTCCTGTTCATCATTGTTTTTACTGCTTATACTTGATTTTACGTATCAAATATGCACCCCAGAGAGGAATATAGACCAGCAGAAAGAGACCCATAAGATAGGGAAAAAAGAACTCGGGAGATAGAAACTTATCTAACTGAAACATGCTATCATAACCGTGCATGGCAAGGGTTACCCAGATGACGGCCATGGGCCCCACCAGAGGACGGTAATTATCAAGCTCCAGCAGCTGGGATAACCCTCTTGCTCCACAGTAAATAAAGGTAGAAATACCAATAAAGAGTCCCAGTCCCCAGGCCAGTACAGCCAATATTTCCAGTCGCTCCAAAAACTCAGAAGATTCAATTCCCCTTATCGTCTTCAACAATGGAAAGGCAGAATGTTGAGCATGAACTGGCCCCAGTTTGCCAGTAACAATAATTGTTATTAAAGTCATAATCAGGGATGAGATCCCAACTGCTATAAGAACAGATTTAATCCCCTTTTCGGGCTCTACTGTATGTGGCAGCAGAATACCAATCACCAGCAGATGGACAGAAATGGCTGTTGGTGTAAGGGATGAACTGATCACTGGTGCTATACCACTGCTAAGAACTGGTTCAAAGTTAAAAGATATTATTTCTGGAACTGGAATAATAAGGGTTGAAATTACTGCCAGAGCAAAGTATACAATGACAAAATCAGCCATCCTGCCAAGTACCTCGATACCAAGATAAACACAGAGAGCAGATAAAAGAACCATGGAGGCTAAAATAAAGGAAAGGGGGGTTCGGGGAAGAAAGGAGGTCTTAACAAGTTCCCCATAAAGCCTGAGATCCGTAGCAGCAATCTGCAAAAAAAGCCATAGGGGGATCAAACTGATCAGTTTACCACCCCATTTACCTAGAAGCACCTGGCTGTACTGAATAATGGTTTGACGGGGAAACTTGACCCCCAGACCAGTAATGATAATTCCTATCAGAATAGTGCTGGCACCTAGAATCAGACTTGAAGCCCAGGCATCCTGGGCGGCAGTACCGGTAGTAATAAGTGGTAGTTTGGAAAGAGCAACAATAATTCTTATAATAATCAAGACAATGATCAGCTGCTGATTACTTATTCTCTCCCTGGTCATCAGACTGCTCCTTTATTCTATCGTTATCTTTCCTTCTAATGGATGTATCATCAAGCCCCTGAGGAGGTTCTATACTCCTATCCTCTTTTTGCCTCAGTGGATTGCGACCC
>CAZXKH010000239.1:0-3871 GCA_964641385.1 uncultured Clostridia bacterium
CAGCATGTTAGCTGCCCGGGCGTTATGGCTCTGAAGCAGATCAAGGGTGGAGATGGCCAGTCCGGCCCCATTACTGATTACAGCCACACTGCCATCCAGTTTAATAACTACAAAATTATTCTCCTTACCTGCCAGCTCCACTGGATCTTCTTTCTCTGCATCAAACATCTCGGTGAGCAACTGCTGACGGTAAGCAGCACTATCATCCATCTCCAGCTTGCCATCAAGGGCTATCAGTTCACCCTCTTCCAGCACTGCCAGGGGGTTGATCTCCACCAGGCTACAATCATAATGCTGATAAATATTGTAGAGCTTTCTGGCTACAGTCTTCAACTGAGAGGTGAACTCAGGGTCATAATCTACTGCCTCTGCCAGCATATTGAGATGAAAGTTCTGTAATCCCATTACCGCGTCAATATAGATCCTGGTGATCTCTGATGGGTTTTGCTGGGCGACTTCCTCAATATCCACCCCGCCCTGTGAACTGAAAATAAGAACATCGGTCTTTTTATTTCGATCAAGGGTCAGTCCCAGATAAAACTCCGTAGCAGGAGGATTCTTCTCCTCGATCAGGAGCCTGTTAACCGGTTCCCCCTTAAGGCTTAAACCAAGCATTTCCTGAGCCCTGGTTGATGCCTGATCAGGGGAAGAAGCAAAGCGGATTCCACCCGCTTTGCCCCTGCCACCAACATGCACCTGGGCTTTAATGGCAACCTCTCCCTGAAATCTATCAGCCTGCTCCCTGACATCCTTTATAGTCTGAGCTACATAACCCTGGGGAACAGGTATTCCATGCTCTTTAAATAGTCTCTTGGCCTGATATTCATAGATCTTCATCCCTTATCCTCTCTCCTTTAGGCTTCTTCTCTCAGCTGATACCCCAGTTCAAAGGCCTTCAAGTTTACATCTTCAGTCCCCTTCGGGATCCGATTTAAGATAGATGCCTCCATGGTTTCAAAAGCTGCTATCTCACTTAATCCCGTCAAAGCCCCAAGAAAGATGATATTGGTGGGAAGAGCTGTCCCCAGCTCATCAAGGGCCATGCTGGTAAAGGGATAATGATATACATGCTGGGAATCAACTACTGGGCTTTCTTTTACGGTAGATGAATCGATGATTACCAGAGCATCCTTCCTGATATCTGCTGCATATTTGTTGCTGGCTTCCTGAGAGATGCCGACAAAGATATCAGGCAGTTTTACGCTCAGATCATAGATCTCGCCCCTGGCAGCTATCAGCTCACCCCTGCTGGCTCCTCCCCTGGCCTCTATACCGTGGGATTCACCCTGGATGACATTATAACCCTCCTTAACCATGGCTTCAGCCAGAATAATACTGGCCAGAACCAGGCCCTGACCACCGGTCCCTCCAAATCTAATCTCCAGCCGCTCCTGTTCCTTAATCTTCATCCTATTCACCTTCCTTAAAGCCCGTAATTCGATCGTATTCTTCCACATATTCCGGGCGTTCTTCCTGTACGAAAATTCCTCTAACCATCTTCTCAGCCAGCTCTTCTTCACTCATCTTTTCCGCCTGCTTCTGGGTAACAGTTATATCCTTGATCCGGTTTAACAGATCTGAGGGTTTCTTATATTTGTTACGACGCCCAAAATGAGTTGGACAGCTGGTAAGAACCTCCAGCACAGAAAAACCCTTATGCGATATTGCTGTCTTCATCAGCTTCCGCAGTTCATGGATATGATAGGCATCCCCTCGGGCCACAAAGGAGGCCTGTGCTCCCTCTGCCAGTTTACATACATTAAGGGGAGTCTCAATCATTCCATAGGGAGCCGTTGAAGCAAATTTTCCAGAACCGGTTGTCGGCGCATACTGGCCCCCTGTCATCCCATAGATTTCATTAATGGCCACAATGGCTGTCAGATTTATATTCCTTCTGGCAGCATGGATAAAGTGATTGCCACCAATTGCTGCTGCATCACCATCACCCATAAAGACGATCACATTCAAATCAGGATCTGAGAGCTTTATTCCTGTAGCAAAGGTCAGAGCCCGACCATGTGGAGTTCTAATTGATGGGAAATCAAGGTAAACAGGGAGCCTGCCTGCACAACCGATGGCACAGACCATTACCGTTCTGTTTTGGTCAAAACCCAGATCATCAATGGCTCTGACCATTGTGGCCCAGGCTGTACCATGCGTGCAGCCAGGACAGGTAAAGTGAGGCATCTGATTAACACGTAAGTACTGATTTAATTTACTCATTAGTCCATATCCCTCCCTGTGGCCTCGTCTTTAATAACCTTCAATAAATCTGCGGTAGTAATTGGTTCACTGCTTACTTTGTTGAAAGAGACCACCTTTGAGTTATTCTCAACAGACCCTTTAACCAGTCCATTAACCTGACCCATGTTCATCTCGGCTACAATTACCTTATCTACGCCAGCAGCTGCCTGCCGGATTTCCTTCTCAGGGAAGGGCCAGAGGGTAATGGGACGGAAAAGGGAAACCTTAATACCGGCCTCTCTGGCCAGCTTAATGGCACCCTTAGCAGGCCTGGTTACAGAACCATAGGCCACCAGCAGTATTTCGGCGTCCTGTTCTTTAAGCTCTTCATAGTCTACTATATCATCGTAATAGAGCTTCAATTTGCGGTCCAGTCTTCTAATATTGGCATCAATAACCTTGGAGGCCAGATTGGGGATCCCATACTCATCATGGATCATACCGGATATATTATAGCGGTACTCACCACCAAAGGGAGGCAGGACAGGTATCCCTGTCTCATCAATATTATAGGGCAGGTATTCCTCCGGTGATACAGCATCACTTCTGCGGTTAAGGATCTCCAGGGTATCGGGATCGGGAATTATTACATTCTCCCGCATATGAGCCAAAAGCTCATCGGTCATCAAAATAACAGGTACCATGTACTTTTCCGCCAGATTAAAGGACCTGATGGTCATTTCATAGATCTCTGCTACTGTGGCAGGAGCCAGAGCAATCCGGGGAGAATCACCGTGTGAACCCCACTTAGCCTGCATGATATCTCCCTGCTGGGGCTTGGTTGCTCCACCGGTACTGGGACCCACCCGCTGAGCATTGTAGATTACTATCGGTAGCTCCACCATGGCTGCATAACCAAGATTTTCCTGCATCAAACTAAAGCCAGGACCACTGGTGGCTGTCAGGGCCTTCTTTCCCACAGCAGAAGCACCAATAATGGCTCCAATACTTGCCAGCTCATCCTCCATCTGAATAAAACGGCCGCCGTGTTGGGGCAACTTTTCAGCCAGTATCTCTATCGTCTCAGAAGAAGGAGTAATGGGATAACCGGCACAGAATTTTACTCCAGCTACCAGGGCAGCCTCTGCTACCGCTCTATTTCCCTGCATCAAGATAGTCTCACTCATCATCCTCACCCCTTAGCTCAATAGCCAGATCCGGACAGCGCAGCTCACAGAGTGCACACTCAGAACAGTTCTCCTCATCATCAACCTGAGAATGTCCATCTTCACCGATAATCAGTACTGCCCTGGGACATAAATCAACACAAAGGGCACATCCCTTGCACCATTCTTTATTTACCTGAATCAACATTAATAATTGCTCCTTTCTGCTTCATCTTTTTCTGATCTTAAAGGATCCTGAGGACAATAAGGTTATCATCCCCTTTCCCGGCTTGTTTACTGTAGTCTGTTGCTCAGTGAATGAGGTTCTCAGTTTCCCTCTATCCCGGCCGGAACACTCCCCACATAGTTTTCAGGGCTCTCTCCATATTTGCAGACTCGTATTATCTCCCGTAAAGCATCCAGTCGTAAATCTTCAATGGATTGAGTTGACTGATAACCAATATGTGGAGTAGCCACCACCTGTGGCAGTTCAAAGAGCCTGTTATCAGGTGATACCGGTT
>CAZXKH010000240.1:0-3849 GCA_964641385.1 uncultured Clostridia bacterium
ATTCTGGGACGAACAGGGTTATACCTGATTATTGGGCAGTGGGTTAAAAACCGCCTCAATCTGAGAGAAGATAAGATTATTACCAATGCCTTTTTGGGCCTTCTGGCAATCTTTGTAGGAAGGATGCTTTTAAGAATCCTGCCCCTAATAGGACTGCCTTTAAGCATGGTTGCAGCTTTTCTAATCTATATCCTGGCCCTGGGGGCTGTTCTCTACAGTAAGTTTGGAACCAGGGAGCCCTGGTTCCGATAAAATATTTTTTCCCATGGATAAAGGAGGTTTCCCTTGCAGGCAGCAAAAAAACAATTTAAAATCATTACCTATGGCTGCCAGATGAACAAACACGATACTGAGAAGATTGATGGCCTGTTAACCAGTGAGGGGTGGGAGAATGCTCCCTCCCTTAAAGAAGCAGACCTGGTAGTTATCCTGACCTGCTGTGTACGTGAACGGGCTGAAGAAAAGGTTTTTGGCAAGCTGGGAGAATTAAAGAGGCTGAAAAGAAATAATCCCCGGCTTCTGATCGGTGTGGGAGGCTGCATGATGCAGCAGGAAGATAATGTTGAAAGGTTAAAATCTTCCCATGCTTTTGTCGATTTTGTCTTTGGCACTCATAACCTGCATACTCTAATCGAGATCTTGAAAAAAGCAGAAAAAAAGAGAAAACCGGTAATTGAAATCTGGGAGGAGAAGAGAGGGTCCCTGCCCACCCTGCCAGCACGCAGAAAGGATCCCCATCAGGCCTGGGTATCAATAATTCATGGCTGTAACAACTTCTGCTCCTACTGTATTGTCCCCTATGTAAGAGGTAGGGAAGTGAGCAGACCCTTTGAAGAGATAATCGATGAGATAAAAGGCCTGATTAATGACGGGGTAAAGGAGATCACCCTGCTGGGCCAGAATGTCAACTCCTACGGTCATAACCTAAAGGAAGGGATAAACTTTTCCTCTCTGCTAGAAGAGATCGATCCCCTGCCTGGATTAAAACGGATCCGCTTTACCACTTCTCATCCCAGGGATTTTTCTTCTCAGGTTATCGATACTGTAGCCCGGGGAGCTAAAATATGTGAACACTTTCATCTGCCTATTCAGTCTGGCAGTAACAGAATCCTCCAGAGGATGAATCGGGGTTATACCAGAGAACACTACCTTCAGCTGGTAAAGGAGATAAAGAATAAGATACCGACAGCCTCAATTACCACTGATCTCATAGTTGGCTTTCCCGGTGAGACTGAGACTGACTTTAAAGCAACCCTGGAGGTAGTTGAAGAGGTTGGCTTTGATGCTGCCTTTACCTTTCTATATTCACCCCGAAAGGGGACTCCGGCAGCAAAAATAAAGGAACAGGTTGATGAAGAGGATAAAATGAAACGCTTCAACCAACTGCTTAAGCTACAAAATGGAATTAGTAAAAAGAGAAACCAGGCCTATATTGGAAAGACAGTTGAAGTGCTTGGGGAAGGGGAAAGTAAAAAGGATAGTAAAAAACAGATGGGAAGAACCCGGACTAACAAAATTGTTGTTTTTCCATCAGCTGAAAATCTAAGGGGACAAATAATAATGGTAAAAATAAAGAGAGTTCAGAGCTGGACCCTCTTTGGAGAGGCCTTATCCTCGGGGTAAACCACCCCAGGGGCCTGCAACCATGTCCTGATCCCTTTAAACCCAATAAAAAGGTTAACTCGAGCCCTGAGTTTTAGCAGCTATGAATTATGATGCACATTGGACCTGACCAAAAAAGCTTCCAGAAGTGATTATTTTTTACCTTTAAGAGACCTAAAGAGTCCTCTGTTCATCGATGTAGAAGAGGGGAAGATACCATGATTAACTGATTTCATTTCCTCCAGGGTATAGAAAATATTTTCTCCCTCATCTTCAACTATCTCCAGTATCTTTCTTCGATCCTTGCGCCTGAAAATACTAAAGAGGATGGACATCTCATCCTTGACCCCATGACCCTTAATGGAGGTAACCCCAAATCCGGCCTGAGATAGCCTTTCTTTAATTTTCTCAGCATTATAACTGGCAGGAAGAAAGAGCCTGATGGAATAAAGACCCATGGCCAGTTTCTCTTCTATAAAGATGCCAACAAAGGTTCCAGCTGAAAACCCTCCCGCATAAGCAATAAAGCATATAATATTGTTCAGGTTTTGCATAACCTGGCCAATAGCAAAGAGCCAGATAAGAACCTCAAAGAAACCCAGCACGGGTGCTATGTATCTGTTGCCCTTGGAGACAAATATAATTCTCAAAGTACCAATACTAACATCCAGAATCCTCAACAGGAAAATAATAAGGGGTAGAATAACCCATACAAAGAGATCACTTTCAAGAATCGGCATTGGCTACAATCCTTTCTTTTTAAATATAAAACCAGAATTCATTTATCAGTTGATGGAATCAGCTTTTTTATTTTTCGTTTGCTTAAGAATATAAAGGGCAGAAGCAGCAAGCAGTAGACTTAAAATTTGTGTCAGGATCAAAGGCCCTATTAAAGGTGTGTTCTGACGCCAGAAGTCAATAATAAACCTAAAAGCAGACTGAAGGATAATGACCTTTAGAAAGACCTCCCCTTCATATCTGCGGTTGTTCGCCCAGTAAAATACAAGGGGTAAAATAATTAATGATACCCCTGCTTCATAGAGCTGACTGGGGTGATGAGGAACTATCTCCCCGCGAAAGACAACCCCCCAGGGGAGTTCTGTGGGGGGACCATAGAGCTCAGCATTGATAAAATTACCCAGGCGGACAAAGATATGTGCTAGGGGTATAACAGGAGCAACAGCATCACAGACAGACCAGAAGGAAAACTTTAACCTTTTTGACCACCAGATACCAAGGATAAGACAGGTAATAATACCTCCATGTGAACCAAGGCCTCCCATATCTACCCTGGGAATCAGGTGAGGATTATCAAGAAAAAAGCTATAATTTGCCACAACATATCCCAGTCTGGCCCCAACAATCATGGCCAGTACAATTCTAATCATGATTCTATCCAGGATTTCAGCCTTAATATTATACCTGCGTCCATAGTAGTAAGTAATTATGATCCCTGAAAGAAAGGATAGTGCTACTAAGACCCCATACCATCTTATTTGAAAGGGTCCATATTCCAGTATGATGGGCGACATATTACCTCACCTCAATTATCTTTTTTTATTTATCTATTCATAATCAGCACATAATAACCCTTATAACAATAATTATTGTATATGATTCCCTCTTCCTCTAACAAGAAGGATTCCCATAGAACACATCATCAGGCCATTAAATCAGACACAAAGATCAATAATCAAAGCCAGATACACTCTTACAGATGCCAGCAGATCATCAATCCTTAGTGCCTCTTTACCAGCCTGATATTTTTCCGGCAGCCCGGGACCAAAGAGCACTGCTTCAGTACCCAGTTCTTCAGAGAGAAGAGCTGCATCACTCCATCCATTAAAGCAGGTAACTTCTGAGTGCCCGGTACCATATGCACCAAGAGCTCTTTCAAAGGCAGAGATCAGTTTACTGTCTCTGGCTGTGGAGAGGGGAGGGTTTTTCAATGAACAGACCCTATCAACCATTGGCAGGATCTCCATCTTGAAATAAGGATCAAGGGTCTGTTGTCGGGCTAATATTTTCCTTAACTCCTGATAGATAAGTTCTCCTTCCTCGCTTTGAATATAACGTCCCTCAAGCTCCAGTGAAGCCAGGTCAGGATTATTATCGGGAGCATCCCCCCCAGAAATAACCCCCACACTGATAGTAAGAGAGGAATATCTATGCTTCAGATCCTTATTAAGGGCTTCTATCTCACTGGCTATCCTGGAGGCCTGGTAGATGGCATTCCTATCCTCTTGT
>CAZXKH010000241.1:0-3846 GCA_964641385.1 uncultured Clostridia bacterium
ATAACAGGGGAAAGTAGGCTCTAATTCTCCCCATTCACCAGTATCAAGATCGATATAATCAAACCAGGGAGCATCCGGTTGATTGGCCCTCGAATAATACTTATGGTTGGTCACAAAGATGGCTTCAAGACTGGGCCCAAAAATATCGTGCCGATCACATAGGACCCCTGCCACCAGATTGGCCAGATCATGTGAATAATAAATTCCATCAATGTTGTTTTCCTCAATATAATCTGAACATCTTTCTGTGTACTCAATCATACTAAATTCTTCTTCAGGGAATGGATAATTGAAACTATCATCATCCATCCAGTGAATATTATAATCCTTTCCCATTCCCTCTAAGTATTTTTTGTCCCTCCCAATAGGCAGCACTACCATAACATTTTTCTTGCTAGAACTCATTTTACCCCTCCCTTGTATTAATTAAAACAATATTTAATACTCATAATTCTGAATACTGATATTATTAAGGCTAACCTCATTGTAACATAACCAAACTTGATTGCAAGAAGTATCTTATATTACAGCATCCATTTTATAAAAACCCCATTGGCTATCATAACAGCTGCATTCATATATCCAGGATGAGTAGCCTGGAAAAATGGGTGCTGCCAGCATAGTCATAGAAATAATCTACTTCATGTTATAGAATAATTGACATGCACAATTAATGCCAATTAATAAATGTTATGCAAGATGTAAACTAACTAAATCTATCTTAGTGCCCCCTCAAATATCTATGAGCTTAACCCCTGGCCAGAAAGGCCGTCATACAGTGTATGGCACCATAACCCTTCATCAGCTCGGAGACATCCACCTCTATCACCTGAACACCCTTTTCTTCCAAAACACTTCTGGTCACATTATTGTTTGCAGGCATTAACACTAATCCCGGTTCCAGGGCAACAAAGTTAATGGCAAAACCCTTTTTCACCTCATCTATAGAAGGGGCTTCTATTATTGTATATCCCCTGTATTTAAGCTCTTCAATAATGTTATGCGGCGTCTGCCAGGGGAATATCAGGACCTTATCTCGATCAACAATATTAATCATGGCATCAAGGTGTGGTTGTCCATAGGATATTTGAAAGTGGAGAAAATTTTCCACTCCCATACTTGTTAACACCTCTTTTACCTGTCTGATCCCCTCAGCATTGGCCCTGTTGCCACTTCCAAGAATAATGGTTTCTCTATCCACCCAAAGAGCACATGCTCCCTCGAAGACACCCCTCCCACTTATAGTTCGAATAATTGGTACTCCAATCCGTCCCAGCGCCTGCGAAACAGCCTTCTCTTCACCACGACGCAGGGAAAGTGCCTGACGACAAAGAATCATACCTTCGGGTGTCCCCAGCAAATTATCTCTCATATAAATGGAATTGGGACGGTCTGACCGCTGATCCTCAACATAAAAAACCTCTACACCATGTTTGCGATAAATATCAGCCAATCTGTCATGCTGTTCCCTGGCCCGTAAAGGATCCATTTTATCCTGCCAGCGCCATTTATCAGGGTCCCCGATATCTTCAATCTCCTTCCCGGGCCTTCTTAGCAGAACTGCTTGCAGCCCCTCCACTTCAGAAGAAACACTCCATTTACCTCCCCATACCTCCTCCAGGTTGTCCTCAAAGGACACTTCATCTCTAAACCATTTTTCACCATAATCATCGTACTTTCTACTGCCAGTAATCTGGTTTGTGTTCAAGCTTAACACCCCTCACATTCATTTTTATCCAACCCTTCGATATCTGATATGATCAGAATTATCTTATATGCAGATCATAATACATTTTTGTATAATAAATCAAACTCTCCCAGGCACCATTTATGCAACTATGAATAAAAAGCCTCCTTAAGGCTATCACTAACTCCTTTTCCTTAACAAACCAGAAACCTGTTAACCATCCATGTCTCATCTATAAATCGGTACCCGAACCTGTATGATAAATATCGTAGTTTCATAAATTTTTCTTGGCCATGTGTCAGACAGACAATTATTAACCCCACCATCCCTATTAAGCCCTATAAAATTAGATGGTTATACTACCATTAAACAAATATAAGCTTTTACAATATTTCTTTATTATGATATCCTATTACAGAGATTTTTTTGTCTTGAGATATAATAAATTTGCAAGAAATCTAAAAAACTTTAAAAAAGGAGAGTATGAGTTTATTTATGAAGAAAGACAGCAGTAGAAACAAAGAAAATCTAATACATAAAATTCTCATCTTTTTCATCTGCTCCCTTGCTACAGCTTGCCTGATTTTAATAGCTTATATGATATTTGATTTACCCCAGCAATTACCGACTATCTTATTATCAATAATAATTGTCATCAGTCTGGTTTTAGTATACCATTTAAGAGTTTTATACAGAAAAATGATAGAAAAACAAAAAGATCTATATCATCAGACAATGACCGATGATCTAACAGGATTATTTAATATGCGCTATATAAAGACACGTATGCAGGAGGAATTGAAGCGAGCCCAGAGAGAGAGAGGAAGCTTTGGCATAATATTTTTTGATCTCGATGATTTTAAAGAGCATAACGACCGTCTTGGCCACCTAAAAGGAGATCAGCTGCTGAAAAAAGTTGCTACTTTTTTAAAGAAAAACACCCGCAGCTCGGAAACTATTTCTCGTTTTGGGGGAGATGAATTTATTCTTCTAATTCCAAATAGCACCTTTGAAGAAGTAAAAGAAACAGCGTTACGAATCAAAGATCAGATCACATCAAAAACTTTCAATATTGGTGAGCAGGAAATAAAGATTAAAATTAGTGGCGGAATAGCATGTTACCCTGAGGATGGAGATAACATTGAAAAGCTGATAAAAAATGCAGATAAAAATCTATACCGGGCCAAGAGTATAGGCAACCAAATCTGCAGTTCTCCTGAAAAACTGCCAAAACCTAAACTAATCAATAACTTTTCCCTTAATAAAAGGAGCTCCTATTTAGATAAAATAGCGAAAAAGGCCACCCAGCTTTATCTCCTCTTTCAGGATAAAAACACTGAAATAATCAGACAGGATATCAAAGCAGAAAAACGGTTTATACTGGAGGGTCATGACAATACACACAGTTATGAATTTATCATGGTTTTAAAGGGACAGCTACTTTCCCTTGATCATGATAGAGTGCTCAAAGAGGGTGATTACATTACCATCAGGGAACTGAAGGGCAAAAAACACTTCAAAACCCTCTCTCCCATCAGTCTGATCTATATTACTAACAGCCCAATCTTCGAAGAACAGAGCCAAAAAATAGAAAGCCTTATCTCATTGACCCGAAAGGTAGAAGAAAAGGATCAGCGCACTGAATCTCATTGTGAAAGATTACAGTCCCTTGCTATGAAAATTGGAGAAGAGATGGAACTAGAGGATCAAAGCCTATTTAGGCTTGTCTATGCCTCCTATCTGCATGATCTGGGAAAAATAAAAATACCCGGCTCTATTCTCAAAAAGGAGGGTGCCCTCTCATCTGAGGAATGGGAAATTATTACCCGTCATCCAAAATGGGGGGAAGAGATAATTACTCAAAAGCTAAAGGGAAGCTTTGTCAAAGAAATGGGAGAGATAGTAAAACAGCACCATGAACGTTATGATGGAAAGGGGTACCCCAATGGTCTTAAGGGAAAGGAGATTCTAATAGAAGCTCAGATTCTTGCACTGGTTGATGCCTATGATGCTATGACCACAAATAGACCCTACCAAGAGGCACTTAAAGAGGAAATAGCCATTAAAGAAATAAAAAAAGGTTCTGGCAAACAATTTAACCCCTCAGTCATAGAGGCTTTTTTGCAAATCATTTAATTTAAGTCAATTTTTTCTACTGC
>CAZXKH010000242.1:0-3846 GCA_964641385.1 uncultured Clostridia bacterium
ATAATTCACTACAGGCCTCGCCCGTGAAACAGGCGGGGTAGCTGACTAGCTACATACTACCAGAACAGAGAAACCGGAGCCCAGAGGACACAGCTAATCCAGGGCACCGATATTTCCGTAAAACCTTATAATATTATTATTGACCCTTAAACTCCGGAGACCTCTTTTCCAGAAAGGCCCTTGCTCCCTCTTTCATGTCCTCAGATTTACATATTTCACCAAAGAGCCGGGCTTCCAGCTCCAATCCCTCCTCCAGACTCAACTGCAGGCCCTCATTAATAGCCTTCTTGGCACTGGCAATAGCCAGTGGGCCCTGCTTCAAGATCTTTGAGGCCAGCTGGCGGCATTCATCCAGCAGTTCATCGGCAGCAACTACCGACTCTACCAGACCTATCTTCTCTGCCTCCCGGGCTGAGATCATATCACCGGTATAAATCAGTTCCCGGGCCTTACCCACCGAAATCAGGCGTGGCAGGCGCTGAGTGCCACCATATCCAGGGATAATCCCCAGCTTAACCTCTGGCTGTCCCAGGGCAGCCTCCTCAGCTGCAACCCGCAGGTCACAGGCCAGGGCCAGCTCACAACCACCACCCAGTGCAAAACCATTGATGGCAGCAATAACCGGTATGGGTAGCTCCTCCAGGCGCTTAAAGATACCCTGCCCATACTGGCACATCTCTTTACCACTCTTGCTATCAAGAGAGGGGAATTCACCGATGTCAGCTCCACCCACAAAGGCCTTCTCTCCTGCACCGGTAATAATCAGTACCAGAAAATCATCCCTCTCCTCAATCTGAGAAATAACCCCTGCCAGTTCCTCCAGCAGCTCTCTACTCAGAGCATTGACCGGAGGGCGATCGATAGTAATTAAACCAACCCCATTCTCCTCTTTGTACCTGACCATCTTTTCTGCCATCTTATTCCCCTCCCCAGATTATTATTGTTCCTACTAATTTCCATGAAAACAAGTCACCCTGCTAACAATATTATAAAACAAAAAGCATTAAATATAAAGCTCCATTAATGGAAATATATAAGAAACATAAAACACAGGCCCCATTCTAACCGGAAGGGCCCCTGTCAATTATTAGGACAGTAAAAATATACCCTGCTGCCATTAATGATCATGGTCTTTAATTCCCGCCAGATCTTTGGCCAGCCCCTTTTTATAGTCAAGATCCCCCTCTCTGAGCTGCATCAACCTTTGAATCTGTGGCGAACCCGCTCCATGCATGGATTCAATTAATGCTGTCCCCAGAGTAATGTTTTCTATCAGGCGAAGCATCCTGATCCGTTCTTCAGTAGAAAAACCGGGCACTCCCCTAAAATATTTTTCAATATATTCTCCCACCTCCTGGCTGTTGTAATCTGCCTCAGAGGGCAGGGTGGCCACAAATCCTCCAGTAATATCATGGGCCAAACGGAAAATATCATAAACATAACGGCTGATATTCAATTTTACAGTGTTGGCCAGCAGGGAATCCACACCATAGGCGCCAGAGGGAGTGGGGCATCCCTCAACAGAACAGGCCAGGGAACCACTGTAAACAGTCTCAGTCATATGTATCATTTCACCAATTTTATCTTTAATATGAGCAAACCCTTCTACACCATTGTACTCTGCCATAGCACTGACAGCTCCAATAATTACATCACCAATGCCTGCCTTACATCCCCCATAGTTTTGCCGGTGGTAAGAGGCAAAGCGGGTAACAAGGGCAGAGGTATACCTGGGTTCCCGGTAGTTAAAAACTCTTTCCCAGGGAACAAAGACATCATCAAAAACTGTTAGTGCTTCACCCCCCACAAATCCATACTTATAGTTTCCCAGATCTATTTTTCCACACTCAAACCTTCTGCCATCATTGGTCTGTCTTCCAAAAATATGAGTTACCCCTTCTGCATCGGTGGGCAGAGAAAAGGAGATGGAATAATCACCTTCATCATCCTTCAATGCTATGGTGGGCATTACCAGCATTTCATGGGAGTTAACAATTCCAGTCTGATGTGCCTTGGCACCCCTGACCACTATTCCTCTCTCATTCTCATCTACAATGCGTAAATATAGATCGGGATCATCCTGCTGGCAGGGCCGCCGGGAACGATCACCCTTGGGATCTGTCATTGAACCGGCCAGCATTAAGTCTTCCCTCTGAACTTTTTTCAGATAACTCTTAAAACGAGTAAAATAGTCTGTTCCCAGCTCTTGATCCATCTCATAGGTAACGCTGTAAAGAGCATTCAGGGCATCATAACCTGTACACCTCTGGAAACAGGATCCCACCCTTTGGCCAAGCATACGAAGCATCTTGACCTTTATTATCAAATCCTCAATACTCTGGTGGATATGTGTAAAACGATTTATTTTTTCTCCGGTTAAATGAGATTTAGTAACCATTAAATCCTGATAATCATTATTGTGAGCCAGATCATATGTGACAGCCACTGCATTAATATGTGGTTTGAAGGGAGGATATTGAGCAATATTGTCCACTCTCTTGCCAAGGTGATAAACCCTTAGCTCCAATTCCTGCAAAGAGTTAATATAATCTGCTCCTGTTTTTAAAGGCACTGTTATCCATCCCCTTTCGGAGGACTATGGAATAAAGAAAGAAAGGTATCTTACCGGCCAGCCTGACCATTAATAATTCATACCTTGCTCCCTGCTCTCAATAGGGAGTAACAAAGAAGACTCTTTACCGGCTGCTATTGCTGTCCATATTTTTTTAGCTTCTGGTAGAAACTCCTGCGGCTAATATTTAATAGCTTGATGGCCTCTGTCTTGGTTTTACTGATCTCTAAGGCTTCTTTAATGGCCTTTTTTTCCAATTCCTCTTTTAGCTGATCAAGGCCAACCAGCCGATTAATACTTAGCAGTTCTCGCTCTTCCTTGATCTCACTACTGGATATATGTTCCGGCAGATGCCTGGGGAGAATAATATCAATATCATCTTCCAGCATAACTAAGGCATGCTGGATTGCATTCTCTAATTCCCGCACATTTCCCGGCCAGTTATAGCTGTAAAATATGTTAAATACAATATCTGAAACCCTTATTCTCTTGGTGGAATAGATCTTTAAAAAATATTTGGTCAGGTGTGGTATATCCTCTTTTCGGGCTCGAAGGGGAGGGATCTTAATGGGAACAACATTTATGCGGTAGAAGAGGTCTTCCCGAAAGACACTCTCCTCAACCATCTTTCTGAGATCACGGTTGGTAGCTGTAATTATTCTAACATCCACCGAGATATTTTTATTGCCACCAATTCTAAAGAACTCCTTCTCCTGTATAACCCGTAAGAACTTGCTCTGGATAGTAAAGGGTATCTCACCGATCTCATCCAGAAAAATGGTTCCTCCCTTTGCCAGCTCAAACTTACCTGGCTTGCCCTTCTTTTTGGCTCCGGTAAAGGCACCCTCCTCATAACCGAAAAGCTCACTTTCCAGCAGGTCCCTGGGTAGAGTGGCACAGTTTACAACTACAAAGGGTTTATCACTTCGCTTGCTTTTGGCATGGAGCTCCTTGGCAAAGAGCTCCTTGCCTGTTCCAGTCTCTCCCTGAATCAGTACGGTTTTATCAGAGGGAGCTATCTGCTTAATTTGACAAAAGACCTTCCCTATTGTTTCACTTTCACCTATGATATGATTCTTGATGATCTCAGATGAAATGGTATTGGTCTCAATTATCTCCTTTTCTAAATACTTAATAAAGGTCTGGCTGGTTTCCAGTTTTTTTGTTAAACGCATAACGTTGTTGTTGTTCGACTGTTCCATATTTCCCATTCTTCAAATCCTCTAATTCATCATATATTTTACCATAACCTGGCACCCAAATCTCCCATAAAA
>CAZXKH010000243.1:0-3824 GCA_964641385.1 uncultured Clostridia bacterium
GAACCAAAATGGGGTAAATTTTATGATAGATTATTTGAAGATCGCCAGGAAGGTGATTATACTGCATTTGTAGAGTTTGAAAAAGATTATGTAGAAGAACAAATCGAACTTTGTGAAGATTTTTTAAAACAAATAGAAAAGTTATTAAATGCATTAAATTAATAAGAGCAGTTAGCCAAACGCCGTAGGGTTTAAGACATCCTGTTCTTAGGGTTAATCTATGTGTTAGTTTTATTTGAGATTTTATTTTTTTTGAAGTTTCAGTGCAATGACACGTCGTAAACCCTCGGGACGATAATCAGACATCGCTCGCTTGTCTGCTTATCCTGCCGCCGGGTCGGATGATAGACGACGTCGCGAGCGGAGCGAGCAAGGAGTATAGCATCCGGGTAAACGCCGTTCACTCCGTTCACTATATTCCCTTAGCTGGTATGCAAGCATGCCGCTTCGGGAACTTCGCTTACCCTGCGCCACGTTATCTGCCATTTGCTATTAAGGTCTTTTATTGTTAATTGAATATAATCTTATGATTCTTTTACAGAAATGTCTGAGTATAATTATGCCCACTATATATTGTTCTCCTTCTGATCGGGGGGAGTAACTTTATTCTCATCGGGTTCTTTCTCCGGGGGAAGCTCTTTTTCTTTTTCCTGAATATCTTCATCTTCTATGTCATCATTTTTATCCTTTTCGGGCTCTGTTGTCTTTTATGATTCCTCGTCAATTTCTTTTTTCTCTACTTCTTCACTAACTGGAGGCTTTTCATCTGCAGGTGGAGCTCCATTCCCTGTTTTCTCTCTTATTACTTCAGTAGCACTCACCTTCCACAATACACCGGTATCTGGAATAGCATTTGGTGACAGGTCAGTAAACTCCATGGCTCCAAAATCCAGAATATACATATCCCTTCCATCAGGGCTGAATGTGAGATCGATAACTCTTTGAAAACCCTCTTCAAAACGTCCTGCCCTGGGGTTGTCTGCATTCCTGGCAAACCAGTCATAGTCTTCCTCTTCCAAGTCTACCATTAATACTCCCGTGGGAAGAATCTCATCAAGATCTTCTGTCAGCGGCTGTCCATCACCGAAGACTGTAACAAAAAGCCCCTCTACCGGAAAGCTTTCTGGAGCAAACTCCAGCTTCATTGGTGAGTAATGCGGTGGCAGGGTTAGTGCTGGTTCTTCTACCTCAGGGGGGTTGGAGATCAACCTGTTTCTATTAATTCCCCGCTCTGAGGAGAACTGTTGATCACTAAGGGGTGTTGTTCCGGCATAATCCGGCCAGCCGTACCACGAACCCTCTTTTACTTCAATAATCCAGTCCGGAGAATCAGATACTGCCCTGGCACCACGGTCATCATAACCTAAGTTGGTGGCATACATCTTTCCCTCCATTCCACTGGTAAGACCGTATGGGTTTCTTAGTCCATCTGCATAGACTGATAGCTCTTCTCTTTCCAGATCATAACGGAGTATTGTTCCACTGGCAGGTACTTCAGCCTCAACCTCCTCTCCCTCTTCTCTCTGCTGGCCAAAGGGAGCGAAGGCACCAGTTGGTTCTACGTCATCGGGTTCCACTGTTCCCAGATCAAGGCTTTCATAGTTCTCTCCTCTTAGAACAAAGTCTCGTGAGGGAAGGTCATGAACATCCGGGTAACGATCTGCCCAGGCGTAAATAAAGTTATCCGAACCCACTACCCCGGCATTGGTTGCCGTTCCCTGTCCAAAGTAAAGGGCTCCATCTTCACCGAATAGTAGTTCGTTATTGTGGTGATCACCCTGTGAAGGCAAACCGGTTACCAGATCTGTTCTTTCTTTATTATTCAGATTTAACTCTGTTATTTTACCACGGTGTGAGATGTACAGGCAATCATCTTTTATCGCCAGCCCATTTACAGGCCCATTAAAGTCATTAAATGTTTCAATTATCTGCCCCTCTTCATTAATAACAACAACCCTTCCTTCAGTTGTTTTAGGGCCATAGGCAAAACCTGCCTCTGCAATATAAAGGTTGTTGTTTTCATCCATGATCACCGAAGAGGGATAAGTGAACCCTTTGGCAACTACCTGAGCCTGAAAACCATCTGGCAGGGATAAGTCAGAGGGATCGGTTGTAAGAGCTGCTCTGAGCATCAGGGGGGCAATAATCGCTGCCAGTGCCAGGATAGCCAGTGATGTCCACATTGCTCTTCGAGAATGACTCAACCGCCAGCGACTGTAAACAAGTGCTACAATCAGTCCATGGAAAAGAAGGCCCACCAGTGGTGTCCAGTGATCCAGAGGACTGGTTATGGCTGGCTCTAAGCCTAAAAGAAGGGGAATAGCCACTAAAACACCTGCCACCCACAACAGTATGGCCAGTACCACTCCTGCCAGAATGGAAAGAGGAAGACTTAACCTGCGATCTCCAACAGCCAGTGCATAAATTACTCCACCGACAATACCTAAGATAAGCATTGAAGCCATACCATTTATTAGATCCACACGGGTTAGAAGCAGTCCCAGAGAGGGTAACAGCCATGAGCCCCAGAGTATAAAGGCAGCAGCAAGGCCACCCAGCAGACCAGCCAGGATACCCCAGAGAAGATTGTTTTTAAAATTCGTCATCTTGATCACTCCCGAATGAAATTGTTTTCTCTTTATTTATTTTTTCTTATAAATGATCTTTTTATCCCATAAATTATTAAATGGTATAGATCAATATCAATCTTTGATCACTCAATTTTTATGTTTGCTATATTTTGAACTTTGAATTATACAGGGTGGGTGAGAAACTATCGTTAAGCAGAAAGTGAAAGGAATAAGGACCCATCAAGGGTGATGTTTATGGGAAACAATAATTGAGGATAAAGGAAATATATGCTATAATATGAGGGGTTTATATCTCAGAAGTTACGGAGGGAGAGTATGGTGTACTTGTTGTTTATTGTTATCTTTGTATTTTTACTAACCATCTATCTGTACTATAGTACCACCAGCGTTGTTTTAGAGAGAGTAGTGATAAATGAGGAAGAGGAAGCAGATAAAATCAGGCTAATACACCTTTCGGATTTTCACTATTACAGGACAGGGAGATTGGAAAAGAATGTACTCTCCATTTTGGAGAAAGAAAAGGCTGATATAATAGTTATGACCGGTGATTATTTAAAGACTGACTGTTATCCTGGTTTTAATAATTATTTACAGGAGATGAATATCGATTGTCCTGCTCTGGCAGTCCTCGGAAACCATGATTTCAATCACAACCTAAATAAACTGGAAGCGGTATTGAGGTCTGCAGGGGTTACCCTGTTGAGAAACGAGGGGCTCTCAATGCAGATCAGGGGTCGGACTCTTAACATCATTGGTATTGAGAGTCCTGATCGGGGCTATGATGACCTTAAAAGGGCCAGCTTAGCAGTTGATTTAAACAGTGGGTATAATATAGTCCTTTCTCACACCTATCATATTATGGACAGGATAGAGCCCAATAATATTGACCTGGTGCTGGCAGGGGATACTCATGGTGGGCAAATCAATATTCCCCTGGTGGGAATCAAGCTATTGAAGTTCTTCTTCCGACACGATCTGCGGTATATCAGTGGCAGCTATAAAATAAATAACACCACACTTTATATCAACCGTGGTCTGGGGACTTCACTCCTGCCTGTCAGATACAGGGCCAGGCCTGAGGTAACCCTGATTGAACTTTGAGAGCACTAAGACAGGGGGTTAACCTTCAGTCAATGATTTATGTATTCCAAGGGCTGCAGTTGCTCCCTCGGCCATGGCTACCAGTGTTTGTTGAGGAGTAAAGATAACGTCTCCAGCTGCATAAAGGTTGGG
>CAZXKH010000244.1:0-1428 GCA_964641385.1 uncultured Clostridia bacterium
ATAGCCAGAGCAATAACTATAATCGGTAAAGCAGTGGAACGCATACCGGTGGCCAGACCACTTATAATATTAGTGGCAGCACCTGTTCTTGATTTATCGGCTATGTTCTGCACCGGTTTCTTATGATCAGAGGTATAGTATTCAGTAATCCTGCCGATGGCAATACCGGCCAGCAAACCGGCCACAATGGGAACAAAATATCTTACGTTCTCCGGACCAAGAATCGAGCGTACTAGAAAAAATGAGGCAATAAGAGTTAAAAATCCACTAACATTTGTTCCCCGGTCCAGACACTGGCTTAGATTTGCCCCCTCTTTGGCCCTTACAAAACGGGTACCGATAATAGAGGCCACAATACCAGCTGCTGCAATCATCATGGGCAGCATTACAAAGCCTTCATTATTCGTCTGCAGATAAAGGGTGTAACCCAGAGCCATGGCGGCAATAATAGAACCAACGTAGGACTCAAAGAGGTCAGCTCCCATTCCTGCTACATCACCAACATTGTCTCCTACATTATCAGCTATAACTGCCGGGTTACGGGGATCATCTTCAGGAATACCCGCTTCAACCTTACCTACCAGATCAGCACCAACATCAGCCGCCTTGGTATAAATACCTCCACCCACCCTGGCAAAGAGGGCGATGGAACTGGCACCAAAGGCAAAACCCTGTACAACAGAAGGATCTCTAAAAAGTATGTAGAGCACACTCAATCCCAAAAGACCAAGACCAACCACCGACATCCCCATCACAGAGCCACCGTTAAAGGCCACCTGCAGGGCCTCACTGAGACTATTACGAGCAGCACTGGTGGTGCGGGAATTAGATCTTGTTGCCACCCGCATGCCCAGAAAACCAGCCAGACCAGAAAAAATGGCTCCAACTACAAAGGAGACAGCAGTGGGATAGCCGATGGCCAGTCCAATGATTACTGTTACTATAACCACAAAGATAGACAGAATTCGATACTCACGGTTAAGAAAGGCCATGGCTCCCTTTTGAATCTCCCGGCTCAGCTCCTGCATCCTTTTAGTTCCAGGGTCAGCCTGATTAACCTTTGAGATTAAATAGGTGGCATAGATCAGGGCCAGGATTCCAGCTAATAATGAATACAATACCATTTCTGTTTACCCTCCTACATTCTTTTCCCAGTTAGATTGTTTTATGGCATAATGGCCAGGATAACAGAGGTGACCATAAAAACAATAGCCACAACTGTAGTAACTTTGCTCAATACTTCATCCATGCCCTTCTTTTTACCAAAAAAAGTACTGGCACCACCGTCAATAGCGCCTGACAGCCCTGCACTCTTTCCCGACTGCATCAGTACAGACACTATCAGCCCGATGGCCACAAGTATATGAAAGACAGTCAGTATTGTTTTCAGCACCAGCTCCACCTCCCGCTGATATTGTGTTATTCATT
>CAZXKH010000244.1:1438-3817 GCA_964641385.1 uncultured Clostridia bacterium
GTCACTTATTGTAACACAAGACCAGCAAAATTACAACTATCCAGCTAAAAAATCAAAACAAAAGCTGTTCCAAGTATTCTGCTGCCCTGGCAATCAGATCAAGGCAGTTGTCAGCATGTCCCTTAAAATGATCCTCAGGCAGTATATCATTACAGGCCTTGCCATACTGTTTCTCAAACCAGCGGTAATAATCACTGGCCAGCTCCTGTGCTTCCTTTTTCTTGTCCACCTCTGAGGCCAGAGTACGGCCTCGAAAATAACCAATAACCATTACTCCACCGGTGAGGATTCCACAGAGATCCCGCTCCTTGCCAATACCACCCCCAAAGGGTGTGGCCAGCTTTGCCAGCTCCTCCTCTCCCTGGGGCAAAAAGGTGAGCAAAATAGATTCTGCACAGTTATAACCCTGATCCTCAAAAAGTGAAAGTGCCCTTTGACTGCTGCTGTTATTTTTTTTCATTTTATTGCATCCTCCATTGATTATTTATACTGGTTCAACTAATTACCTTTCCCACCTCTAACCGATCATCCCAAAATCCCTTTTCTTTCATATAACTTGCCATTCCAGGATGAAGAGGAATTTGAGGGATAGATCGGGCCCGAAGCAGATTAATCTCCTCTCCCCGGCTATAAAAGGTTTCATACCCGGGAAAAATGTCCCTGAGTTCCGGTGCAAGCTGAAAGAAACTGCTGACAAATTGATAGACTGTATCCTCAGGCACATGCTGACCGGCATGGAGGCCAAAGGTAAAACCAGGAACTGCTACCTCATCCCTTCCCACATCCTGCTGCCAGGCCTGCTGGAGGGGAATGTGGCTGGTAAAGGTCCCCGGCAAATAACTGGTGAGCCTCTCTTCCATCAGCTGGATATGTTTCTCAGTAGGTGAAATAACCCTGATCTCCATCTGCTGATCAATCTCCTGATCCCAGGCCGGTAGCACACCGCCCATAATATAGGCTCCACAGGCATCCATCTCACCGGCCAAAAAGGCTTCCGGGGCCTCCCAGAAATTCATCTGCACTTCAATAATATCTTCCCATACTTCAGCAGCCTTAAGACCTGCCTTCAGGGCCTCATAGTTTCCAAAGCCCTCCTGGATGGGGAAGAGTCGCTTGCCTCTAAGATCCTCCCAGTTTTCTATCTCTGAGGAGGCAGGGACAATAACAAAGGGATTACTATCAGCAATGGTCAGGGTCTGATAGGCAGGATAATCCAGCTTTCTCTGGCTAAAGGGCCCCTCATCATTCCAGGCCTGCCAGGCCAAACCGCTGCTCCCATAGGCCAGATGCAGCTTGCGGTTGGAAACATCATGCCAGGTAACATCAGTAGCTGGTCTGGTATTTACTTTTAGAGATAAGAGCGGATCAGACTCAAAGACCTCCACTGCTGCTGTAACTGCAGCATAACCCCAGCTGCCCTGCTGGGTTGAACCAAGGATTAACTCTTTGGTCTCTAAAGCCCATAGAGGAGTAGACCCATATAACATCAGCAGGAGTGTACCCATGCCCTTAATAAAATTTCTTCTTTTCATTATAATCTCTCCTCCTCTCTATATTCCATATTTAATTTAATTGACGCGAAAAGAATAGCCTGCACAAATATATGATATGTACAGCAAGAGTTTTACCTAAAAATACAATACTATAATAAATTCTATATACCTCAGGAAAATTCCTCTAAAAAAAAAGCCGACCCCCTGGGGCCGGCACATCAAAGAATTATTTCTACTTAACAGGAGTAGCCTCTATTTTCGATTATCTCTTCAGCAACTGTTGCCTTACAACCTATAGCATCAATGGGTGTATACATGGTTAGTTTTTTAAGAATGGCCATCTGAGTCCTTAAGACATCTCCCTCGCTGATAGCTGCCAGGGTATTTTTGGAGATATACTCCAGGCGGTGAAAGGCCTCATCAAAATAAGCCTTAACCATGGCGGATTTTACCTCTGCCTCCCCACCGGCAGCCAGCTCCTTCATGGTTCTTAAGTATCCACTCTCCATGGCAAAGACCAGAATGGCCAGATCAGCAATATTGCCAACTATCTCTTCGTGATCACGCAGTTTTTCTCCAAACTCCTGCACGGCTGTTCCGGCTACCATTAAGAGTATTTTCTTGGAGGCCTCCAGCAACCCCTTCTGAACACCCAGATCTTCCTTGCGGTAGTCGGGCATTCTCAATCCAATAATATCCTTCTGCAGGGCCTGAGCCTGCTTCATAATATCCAGCTCACCCTTCATGGCCTTTCTCATTACGGTGGCAGGAATAATCAGGCGGTTGATCTCATTGGTGCCCTCAAAGATACGGTTGATCCTGGAGTCCCGGTACATCCGCTCCACCGGATATTCCTCCGTATAGCCATAACCGCCAAAGATCTGGA